>DCGF01000041.1:23792-34636 GCA_002314555.1 Ruminococcaceae bacterium UBA1785
CAAAAGGGAATCACTTTTGGAGGCAGAGCTCTAAACATTGATGAGGTGGTAGATGCGACAGGCGTCCAGCTCGTAGGCGTAATTCCAGAGGACAAATCACTAGTGCTTTCAATGCTAAACGGTGAGCTCGTTGACCCGAACACAAAGAGCGTAAAAGCCATGAAAAGGGTTATAAAAAGGCTCAATGGAGAGTATGTTGATTTAAAACTTTAATGAAAATTAGCGCTCGGATAATTCCGGGCGCTATTTGGTTATTTCACACAAAAACATATTGCCCCAATTAAATAATTGTGTTAGAATATACAGTACTGAATTTGTTTTAAGGGGGCATACTATATGAATATAGCGCTTATAGCTCATGACGTTAAAAAAGAACTCATGACACAGTTCTGTATTGCATATTGTGGAATTCTTTCTAAGCATACTCTTTGCGCTACAGGTACTACAGGTAAAATAGTTTCAGAGGCTACAGGCCTTGAAATTCAAAAGTTTTTAAGTGGTGCACAGGGCGGTGAGCAGCAGATTGCTTCCCGTATAGCTTGTAACGAAATCGACTTGCTCCTTATGTTTGGCGATCCTCTTAACCCAAAGCCAAACGAGCCAAACGAAGCTAATCTTTTAAGACTTTGTAACGTACATAATATCCCAGTAGCTACTAACATTGCTACAGCTGAGGCACTCATTCATTCACTCGCACGTGGTGACCTCGATTGGCGTGACATAGTAAACCCTAAAAACAACTAAACATCAGTAAAAACGAGCCGTGCTTTTTATTGCAAAAGCACGGCTCTTGTATTATAATTGTTCCGTTATTTATCTATTTTAATCGTATGTAATATGGAGGTTTTAAAATGGCCTTGCTTACAAATGCTATTAAAGGCACACAGGATGTGCTCCCACAAAACAGTTATAAGAACCGTTTTGTAGAGGCGGCGCTCTGCGAAATCGCAGGTAACTACGGTTTCCGTGAGATTCGTACTCCTGTTTTCGAACATACAGAGCTCTTTAATCGCTCAGTTGGTGATACCACTGATGTGGTTCAAAAGGAAATGTACACATTCCTTGATAAGGGTGAACGTTCTATTACTCTTCGCCCAGAAGGAACAGCTGGTGCTGTTCGTGCTTTCTTGGAGCACGGCCTTTTTAATGAGGATCTTCCTCAGAAGGTTTTCTATTTAACTTCTTGCTACCGCTATGAAAAGCCACAGGCAGGACGTCTTCGTGAGTTCCACCAATTTGGTGTTGAGTGCTTTGGTGCAGAGAGCGCAGCAGCCGATGCAGAAGTAATCTCACTTGCAAATGAAATCTTTGGTTTCCTTGGTGTTGAGGGACTCGAACTTCAAATCAACTCAATTGGATGTCCAACTTGTAGAGCAGAATATCAAAAGGCCTTAAAGGCTTACTTTGAGGCAAAGAAGGACGACCTCTGTGAGACATGTCTTTCAAGACTTGATAGAAACCCTATGAGAATACTCGACTGTAAGAGCCCAGTTTGCTCTAAAATAGCAGAAGGTGCTCCAACAGTTCTTGACTTCCTTTGTGATGATTGTAAAGAGCATTTTGAGAAACTTCAGAAGTATCTCGATGCTATGAATATAGCTTATAAAATCAATCCAACTATCGTTCGTGGACTTGATTATTATACAAGAACAGTATTCGAATTTGTTGCAACAGGTATAGGTGCACAGGGCACAGTATGCGGCGGCGGACGTTACGACGGCCTCTGCGAAGAGCTCGGTGGAAACCACATGCCAGCACTCGGTTTTGGTCTTGGACTTGAGCGTCTTATGCTTGTGCTTGAAGCACAGGGCATAGAGCTCCCAGAAGACCAAAAGTGCAACCTCTATGTTGCACCTGCAGGAGAGGCCGCTTCTCTCTACGCCGCCGGTCTTGTAACAAATCTTCGTCAGGAAGGCATTTTTGCACTCTTTGATGTTTCGGATCGTGGCATAAAGGCACAGATGAAATATGCTAATAAAATCGGTGCAGAATTTGTTGTAGTTGTCGGCGATAATGAGATAGAGTCTGGCACAGCAAAACTTAAGAATATGGAATCGGGCGAGGAAATTGACGTTAAGCTTGATACACTTTCCGAAGATTTTGCAGACATAGCTATTAGACAGTCTGTTGCAAAGCTTTCAGATGAACTTAGCACAGATGAGTTTAAAGATGTTGATATGAGCGGCATTGATATTAACGCTTTATTTGGAGGCAAACTTTAATGGATAACATGAATGGGCTTAAGAGAACTAACTACTGCGGTGAGTTCAACTCCTCTTTTGTTGGAAAAGAAGTAGTAGTTTGTGGTTGGGTTGCAAAACAGCGCGACCTCGGTTCTTTAATATTTATTGATCTTCGTGATAGAACAGGTATTGTTCAGCTCGCATTTGATGACACCTCAGATAAAGAGATTTTTGATAAGGCTTTTGCTGCTCGTTCAGAGTTTGTTCTTATGGCAAAGGGCGTTGTTCGTGAGCGTTCATCAAAGAACCTTGAAATTCCAACTGGTGAGGTTGAAATCTTTGTTTCAGACCTTAGAGTGCTCGGTAAATCAGAGACTCCCCCATTTGAAATTATCGAGGATTGTAAGACAGACGAACTTATCCGTCTTAAATATCGTTACTTAGATCTTAGAAGACCTGACCTTCAGAAGAATATTCTTATGCGTCATAAGATTACAAAGATCACTCGTGACTTCTTCGATGAGAACGGTTTTATCGAGCTTGAAACTCCAATGCTCATCAAGTCTACTCCAGAGGGAGCTCGTGACTTTCTTGTACCAAGTAGACTTCATAATGGCGACTTCTACGCACTTCCTCAGTCGCCTCAGCTTTATAAGCAGCTCTCAATGGTAGCAGGTTTTGACCGCTACATGCAGATTGCTCGCTGCTTTAGAGATGAGGACCTTCGTGCNNGTGCTGACCGTCAGCCAGAGTTTACACAGATTGACCTTGAAATGTCTTTTGTTGACATGGAAGACGTTCTTGATATTGGCGAACGTTTTATGGTTCGCGTATTTAAAGAAGCTTTGGGTGTAGATATTAGTCTTCCACTTCCAAGACTCACATATGATGAGGCCATGACTCGTTTTGGTTCAGATAAGCCTGACACACGTTATGGTGAAGAACTTTATGACCTCTCTGACATCGTAAAAGATTGTGGATTCGGTGTATTTGAATCAGCTATTACTGGTGGCGGATCTGTTCGTGCGATTACCGTTAAGAATGGCGCTGCTACATACACACGTAAAGAGATTGATAAACTTACAGAGATGGCAAAAGGCATTGGCGCTAAGGGCCTTGCTTGGATTCGTTGGACAGATGAAGCTCTCGGTTCTTCATTTGGTAAGTTTATCTCTGAAGACAAGATGCAAGAAATTTTAAAGGCAGGAAATGTTGAGCAGGGTGACGTTGCTCTTATCATTGGCGACACAAATAATACACATGTTTTAAGTATTCTTGGTGCTCTTCGTCAAGAGACAGCAAAGAGAATGGGTATTATTCCACAGGATAAATATAATCTTCTCTGGATTACAGAGTTCCCATTCTTCGAGTGGGATGAGGAACTTCAGACATTCGTTGCTATGCACCACCCATTCACAGCTCCAATGGATGAATGCCTCGAGTATTTAGAGTCTGATAAAGCAAGGGTTCGCGCTAAGTGTTACGACCTCGTTCTTAACGGCATTGAGCTCGCATCTGGTTCTATCCGTATCACAGATCCTGACCTTCAGTCACGTATTTTTGACCTTCTTGGTCTCTCTAAAGAAGAGGCTCAGCAGAAATTCGGCTATCTCCTTGATGCCTTCAAGTTCGGACCTCCTCCACATGGTGGTATGGGCCTTGGTCTTGATAGACTTATCATGCAGATGCTCCGCTGTGAGACACTTCGTGATGTAATTGCTTATCCAAAGAATAAGGATGCAGTTGAGCCTATGACCTCTGCTCCAAGTTCAGTTGATAACGAACAGCTTAAAGAGCTTGGAATTAAGCTTGATATAAAAGCTGAATAAAGAATATAAAAATAAACCCCCTGTTGGATAACCAACAAGGGGTTTTATTATTTAGTTACTAACTAGAAAATTCTAATTATTCACCCTTCATACCAAGGAGCTGTTTGCCTTCAAGTGCAACCTGGCAAGAAACCTTGATAGAATCGAAGATAGCAGCCTTGATGTCATCTTCTGTAGCGCCAAGCTTCTTAGCGATACCTGTGTCGATAAAGATATCTTCAGCCATAACATCAGCTGTTGAGAATGGTGACATACCAGACTCGATGCCTTTCTTCTTATAGTCGATGATGATTGGGATAACACCAAGCTTCATGCCCCATGCTGGAACATAGATGATTGGTCTGTTAGCACCCATACCACGTGCATCGTATACGATCTTAAGGAATGGTCTCCACTTAAGGTTGTAGCAAGCACATGGAAGAGCTTCGTAGCCCTTAGAATCACGTGTAGCTGAACCACAGATACATTCACCAACCTGACGGCATGTAAGCATAGCTGTACCGCCACCTGGATACATTGTGAATGGAAGTGGATCCATGATCTTTGTCTTATCGATGAGGATAGTCCATACTGGACGACGACCTGGCTGTGTACCGAAGATATATGGAAGTTCAAGTACATCTACTGCAAAGTTATCGTCAGCCATCTCTTCACAGTAAGCTTCCTGTGCAAGACGAGAAACGAAGTAAGGATTCTTCTCAAGATAGTCAGTTCTTTCTGGGTGAAGCTTTGACCAATAAGCAAAGTATGAACCAAGAACTGTAGCTCTCTTAACGCCAACCTTCTTACAAAGTGGGAAGATTCTCTCAAGAGGAGCAATGTTAAACTTATGATACTTCTCAAGTACTGGAGCTTCGAACTCAACACGCTCGTCTACGCCTGCAGCGAATACGAAAGCGTCAGCGCCCTTAAGCCAATTCTCAATATCAGCATCTGTCCATTTATTAATATCCTGGAAGATGATTTCCATCTCTTCTGGGATTGGAGCTCCCTCTGGAAGTGGAGGAAGAGCAAGTGTTGATACCTGGTGACCCTTAGCGATCATCTGCTTAGCTGCTTCGCAACCAAGGAGACCTGTACCGCCAATCATGCAAATTTTCATAATCAAACAACTCCTTTAAAATTTGCTATTTTATTTTGCTTTTATATTTTAGTCGTTCATTTAAATAAAGTCAAATACTATATAAAAAGTAAAGAGAAATACTTGACTAAAAATATTACATATTCACAAAAATGACTTAAAAATTTCTCCACTTTAAAGTGTTGTCCGCCTTATATATATAGTGTTATACTTATACTACTTCATTTTTGTGAAATTATACGGTTAATATAAACAGGAGGTAACTTTATGAAAACCTATGATTCTAACAGCATCCGAAATATTGCGATTGCTGGCCACGCAGGACGCGGTAAAACTACTCTTTGTGAGGCAATGCTCTATGTGGCCGGAGCAACTGACAGACTTGGTAAGGTAGCAGACGGAACCACAGTAATGGACTTCGATGCAGAAGAAAAGAAACGTGGCGCTTCCCTTATGAGTGCTGTTGCTAGCCTCGATTGGAAAAACATTAAACTTAACATAATGGACACTCCAGGTCTCTTTGACTTTGCTGGTGGTCTTTCAGAGGCAGCTCGTGCTGCTGGTTGTATGGTTATCGTAACTGATGCTGAAAAAGCTAAGTACGATGTAGGTGCTGAGAAGGCTTTCGAAGCTGCACAGGCACGTAATCTTTCAACAATGTTCGTAATTAATAAGACAGACGCTGAAAATGCGAACTTTGGTGATCTTTTTGAGGAACTCCAGGCAATCCACGGAACAAAGCTTTGCCCAGTAGTAGTTCCTTATATTGAAGACGGAAAAATTAAGGCTCTTGTAGACTTCGGTCAGAACAAGGCTTTCACATATGCAAATGGTAAGGCATCTGAGATTCCTATGCCATCAAGCGCAAAGCTTGACGCTATGCGTGATATGTTTAACGAGTCAGTAGCAGGCGCATCAGAAGAACTTATGGAGAAGTTCTTTGAGGGCGAAGCATTCACAGAGAAGGAAGTTCAGGATGGACTTCTTGAAGGTGTTACAAACGGTGATATCTATCCTGTATTTGCATGCTCTGGTTTAACACTTGAAGGTGTTGACCTTCTTCTCTCAGGTATCACACATCTTCTTCCTGCAGCTGCAGCTAAGACAGGCGAAATCGCTCTCGATGCTGACGAGAAGGAAGTTGCTCTTAAGTGTGATCCAGCAGGCCCACTTGCTGCTATCTGCTTTAAGACAATCGCTGACCCATTCGTAGGTAAGCTCTCATATGTCAAGGTTATCTCTGGTGAGATTAAGGGTGACACACCTATTTATAATGCTCGCACAGGTAAGACAGAGCGTTTTGGTAAGATCCTCTTCCCACACGGTGGTAAGCAGGAAGATGGTACAGTTATCACAGCTGGTGATATAGCTATCCTTACAAAACTCGACGGTCTTAAGACTGGTGACACAATTTCTTCAGATAAGAAGCCTCTTACACTTAAGGGTCTTAACCTTCCAACACCTTGCATGCCTATGGCAGTTTATGCTACAAAGAAGGGCGAGGAAGAAAAGATTGCTCAGGGACTCATCAAACTTATGGACGAGGATCCAACAATCACATTTGGTACAAACACAGAGACAAAAGAGCAGGTTCTCAAAGGTCTCGGTGAACAGCATATCAACGTTATCATTGGTAAGCTTAAGGCTAAGTTTGGTGTAGATGTTGAACTTAGAGCTCCAAAGGTAGCATATAGAGAAGCTATTAAGAAGACAGTTGAAGTACAGGGCCGTTATAAGAAGCAGTCTGGTGGACATGGCCAGTTCGGTGATGTTTGGATTCGCTTCGAGCCTTGCAACGATCCTGGCCTCACATTTGCTGAGGAAGTATTCGGTGGTTCAGTTCCAAAGAACTTCTTCCCTGCAGTTGAAAAGGGTCTCTTAGATTCTATTGAGCACGGTGTACTTGCTGGCTTCCCAATGGTAGGTCTTAAGGCTACTCTTTATGATGGTTCTTATCACCCAGTAGACTCATCAGAAATGTCATTTAAGACAGCAGCATCACTTGCTTATAAAGATGGTATTCCAAAGGCTAGTCCTGTAATTCTTGAGCCAGTTGTAAGTCTTAACGTTCTCGTTCCAGATGACAACATGGGTGACATCATGGGCGACCTCACAAAGCGTCGTGGCCGTGTGCTTGGTATGGAACCAGCACCTGGTAAGCCTGGTATGCAGCAGCTCGTAGCTGAGGCTCCAGAAGCTGAACTTTCAGACTTCCCAACAGTTCTTCGTTCGACAACAAAGGGTAAAGGTTCATTTACTCAGGAATTCGCTCGTTATGATGAGTGTCCAAACGAAGTAGCTCAGAAAGTTATCGAAGTTTATAAGTCAGAAGAGGAATAATCTAAAACTCAAAAGGAGAAATTCCTATATTTGGAGCGGTCAGTATTTTACTGACCGTTCCTTTTTGTTATAAAATATGCTTTACATTATTTATTAAAAGTGTTACTATTCCTTTGCTTAATTTCTATTATTAATGGTATTAAATAAAAGGTGGTGAGAGAGTGGAAAGAAGCAGAGCAGACGCATATGAGTTTTTAACAATTGCACTAGAGATGGGTGAGTCACTTATGGCCTGTGGAGCAGAGGTAAACCGTGTTGAGGACACTATTTCTCGAATGGGCTTTGCTTATGGTGCCATCGAGATGAATGTTTTCGTAATTACAACATCTATCGTTGTGACTATGGAACTTTCCGAGGGTAACAGTATTACGCTAACAAGACGTATTACCGCTCCACTAAGCACAGACTTTAGAAAACTTGCACGTATAAATAATGTCAGCAGACATTTTTGTAGAGATAATACGCCACTTGATATACTTCGTGAAGAGTATGAGAAGGCTATTCGACCTACGACAAAACCTATTCGTATGTATATCGGCAGCGCTTTGGCTGCAGGTGCTTTTGCAGTGTTCTTTGGCGGAAATGTCTTTGATGGAATAATTGCCGCTATCTTCGGTGTTCTTATTTGCTACTTCCAAAGAGAGCTTTCTCCACTCGCACCAAACCCTATTGTATATAACATCGTCAGTTCTTTTGTTATCGGTCTTGGAGTTTGCCTTGCAGCAAGATTTATTCCAGGCGTTAACTTAGATAAAATCATGATAGGTGACATCATGTTACTTATCCCAGGAGTTGCAATGACCAACGCTATTCGAGACATCCTTGTCGGCGACACGGTATCGGGAACTATGCGTATTGTTGAGACCGTAATGTGGGCGGGAGCTATAGCTGCCGGATTCATTATGGCGTATTGGATTGTGTGGTGAGCGTATGACAGAAATAATCATTCAAATTGTTATGGCGGCGCTCGGTTCACTTGGCTTTGCGCTCCTATATAGACTTAGACCTGAGCATTTGCCACTTGCAACTCTCGGTGGCGCTGTCGCTTGGGGAATCTATCTTCTCTGCCTTAAATACACAGAGAATATATTTGCTTCAGCACTGATTGCTACAGTCTTTTGTACTCTCTATGCAGAACTCTTTGCAAAGGCACAAAAGACACCTGCAACAGTACTTCTTATCCCATCTGTTATTCCTTTGATTCCTGGTTCCGCTCTCTATTACACAATGAGCGGTCTTGTTCAGAGGAACTTAGAACAGGCTTGGTTCTATGCTAGACTTACAATTCAATTTGCACTTGCTATTGCTATTGGCATAAGCCTTGTTTGGACATTTTGGGCTATTCTTTTCCAAAGAAAAGATCAACCACAGGATAATTAGCAAAAAGGGGAAAATGTTATGAAAGTTTTATCGTTTATCTTTTTGGGTCTTGGATTTATCTTTCTTGTTCTTTTCTGCAAAGAAAGAGTAAAGGCGTGTTCACCACTTGCAGTAATTTATAAATCACTTGCATCCGCATCTTTTATGGGAATTGCTGTATCAGCTCTTTTTGCATCAATTGCAGGAACAGATAACACCCTTGGATTCTTTGTAATCTTTGGTCTTCTCTTTGGTCTTTTCGGAGATATTTGGCTGGATCTTAAATGGGTTTATCCAAATGATAATAAGATTTGGACTTTCGCTGGATTCTATGTATTTGCAGTTCAGCATGTGCTTATTACGATTGGACTTTTTATAAACTTCATTATTCCAAGAGGAAATAATTTCATTCTAATTTCAGCAATTATGATTATAGTTGGTGTTGCTGCTGGTATTTTGAATGTACTCTTCCTTGAAAAACCAATGAAACTTAAGTATGGTGAGTATAAGAAGGTATCTGGTTTTTATGGTGGCATTCTTATTTCTATGCCTCTTCTTACTGGTGCCCTCGCAATTATGACAAACTTCCATTATGCAACAATTGATTTCATGTTCTTCGGTGAAGTTTTCTTCCTCATCTCTGACCTTATTCTTTCAGGTACATACTTTGGTGAAGGTAAGAACAGACCAGTTGATGTTATAACAAACCATGCAACTTATTATATTGGTCAGTTCCTTATTGCACTTGCAGTTTTATTTATTTAAGTAGCAATTTGTTTATCCACAAAATTTTTAAAGGACGTTAAAAATGAAAGAGCTTATACTCGACATTTTAATAGATAGTTGTATCGACACGCTTAAGCTTGTTCCGTTCCTTTTCCTTACATATTTTGCTATGGAATATGTTGAGCATAAGGCGGGCGAGAAGGCTAAGGCGAGAATCGCCAAGTCGGGCAGCTACGGACCTGCGGTCGGAGCTTTGCTCGGTGCTGCCCCACAGTGCGGATTCTCCGCTGCCGCGTCTAGCCTTTACGCGGGCCGAGTAATCACTGTCGGCACGCTTATGGCAGTATATCTCTCAACATCTGATGAGATGCTTCCGATTTTTCTTTCGGAACAGGTTCCTGCCATTGACATTATTAAGATCTTAGGACTTAAGGTTTTGATAGGTCTTATAGCAGGATTCATGCTTGATTTTGGTGTACGTCATTTCTACAAAGGTAAGAAGGCAGACGGCCCTGAAATCCATCACATCTGTGAGCATGACCACTGTAACTGTGAAGAGGAGGGCGTTTTAAAATCAGCTCTTCATCACACACTTCAGATTACAGGATTTATTTTCCTTATCTCTTTAGTACTTGGATTTATCATAGAGTTTGTAGGTGCTGAGGCGCTTGGAAACTTTATTACAAATAAACCTATAATTGGCGAACTTATAGCAGGACTTATCGGACTTATTCCAAACTGTGCTGCATCTGTAGTTATCACACAACTTTATCTTGAAGGCGCTCTATCTTTTGGCGCTATGATGAGTGGCCTCCTTGTTGGAGCGGGTATAGGTATTGCAATTCTCATCAGAATGAATGAGGATAAAAAGAAGAGTGCTGAAATTATCGCCATTCTCTATGGCTTCGGGGTATTTTTTGGCATTATTATTGAGCTTTTAGGCATAGGTATTTAGGAGGCTTAAAATGCGAAAGACAAAGATTATTTGTACGATAGGACCAGCTTGTGATTCAAAAGAGATGTTGATAGAACTTGCAAAGGCAGGAATGAATGTTGCAAGACTCAACTTTTCACACAGTACACATGACTGGCATTTAGAAAGAATAAATAGAATTAAGGAAGTAAGGGAAGAACTCGGACTTCCTATTGCTATTCTTCTCGACACTAAAGGTCCTGAATATAGAATTAAGACATTTAAAGAAAATGAAATTTTCTTAAATGATGGAGACACATTTACTTTCACCACAAGAGAAGTTGAGGGAACAAAAGAGATTGTCTCTGTAAGCTATCCAAAACTTCATGAGGATGTTGACGTTGGTGACATTA
>DCGF01000041.1:34659-34970 GCA_002314555.1 Ruminococcaceae bacterium UBA1785
ATTCTTTTAAATAATGGACTTGTTAAATTTGAAGTAACAGAAATAAAAGGACAGGACATAATTTGCAAAACTGTTATTGGCGGAGAGCTCTCAAATAGAAAATCTATGAGTTTTCCAAATAAAGTTTTGAATCAGTCCTTCCTCTCTGAGCAGGATAAGGAAGATTTAAAGTTTGGCGTAGAAAATGGCGTAGACTTTTTTGCACTTTCATTTGTTTCATGTAAGCAAGATATTTTAGATGTAAAAGCGTACCTAAGTTCTTTGGGATATGAGCATTATGGCAGTCTCATCGCAAAGATTGAGAATCAGTC
>DCGF01000041.1:35038-36139 GCA_002314555.1 Ruminococcaceae bacterium UBA1785
GGAGATATGGGTGTTGAGATTCCTTTTGAGGAACTCCCTTCGGTTCAAAAGAAGCTTATTACAAGCTGTCGACTCCTTGGTAAGCGTGTTATCACAGCTACAGAGATGCTTGAGTCAATGATAAATAACCCACGCCCAACAAGAGCTGAAATCTCAGACGTCGCAAATGCCGTGTATGATGGCACAAGCGCTATCATGCTCTCTGGTGAAACAGCTTCTGGCAAATATCCAGTTTTAACACTTGAGACAATGTCAAAGATTGCAGAATATACAGAGAACAGCATTCATTATCAAAAGCGTTTTGGAATGGAAGATTTCAAAATTCAAAACACAACTGATGCCATAAGCAGAGCAACAGTTGGCATGGCATTTGATTGTAAAGCAAGTGCGATAGCTGTTTGTACACTTTCAGGTACGACAGCACGTATGGTGTCTCGTTTTAGACCACAGGTTGACATCTTAGGTCTTACAACAAATAAAAACACTTATTATACACTTGCTCTTTCTTGGGGTGTAACACCTACACTTGTTGAAAAATATGATTCAACTGATGTTATGTTCTATTCTGCAAAGCAGAAACTTAAAGAAGTTTTTAAACTTCAAAGTGGAGACTCTGTGGTAATAACAGGTGGCACATCAACAGAATCTGGCAACACTAACTTGATTAAAGTAGAAACAATTTGATTTTATGATAATGAGGTAGAAAATGAGAGTAGCAGTAACTTATAAAGGCGGAAAAGTATTCCAGCACTTTGGTCATTCAACACACTTCAAACTTTATGATATTGAAAATGGAGAGGTAACTGGCGCACATCTTGTTCCTGTACAGGGAGCGGGACACGATGCACTTGCCGGCTTCTTAAAGATGTTCAAAGTAGATGAGCTTATCTGCGGTGGCATAGGACAGGGAGCAAAGGACGCTTTAGCTTTAAACGGCATTAAAGTATATGGCGGTGTAGAAGGCGACGTAGAAATTGTTATCGCACAGTACCTAGCTGGTCAACTCGAATATGACAATGACCACGTATGTGATCATCATGATCACGACCACGACTGTGGTGATCACGACTGCAGCTGTCATAACTAAACAAAAAAGCACTC
>DCGF01000026.1 GCA_002314555.1 Ruminococcaceae bacterium UBA1785
TAGCTCAGTTGGTAGAGCAGCGGTCTCCAAAACCGCGTGCCGAGGGTTCGAGTCCTTCTGCCCCTGCCAGGAAAAGAGATAGCTTTTGCTATCTCTTTTTTTATTGTCGATATATCAAATTATTAGATAAGCCGTGCTTATAAAAAAATAACCAAAAATATATGTAGAATTTTGGTTGTACATAGACCACAATATCTTGTATAATATTTAACAAGTAAGTATACATATATTAAGTACAGGAGGTAAAATTATGTATAGATACGTTCATGCGCCTACAGTAGGTATTGGTGTCGAAGAAGCTATTAAAGCTCTTAATGAATATGGCATTGAACAGGAGAGAGAGAATCAGGACTGGAAAGATACTACAAAAGAAATCCAGCTCTGCCTCGATATAGATGACCCAACAGCTGAACCAGCTATTAGCCGTTGTATCTTTGGTGACCTTAAAGCCCTCGCATCTTATGACCATGAAATCCTTGACGGTACTGCAGATGACAGAGGCTGGAAATACACCTATCATCAGCTCTATAGCCGTTTCTTTGATCAGTGCCGTGATGAACTTAAGAGAAACATTCATACACGTCGTGCTTGTATCGCACTTGGACAGGGTGACATAAACTTCTCTGAGGATCCACCTTGCCTTCAGATGCTTATGTTTAACTATGTATCAGGTAAGCTTGAGATGACTATCATTTTTAGATCTAATGATGGTGTTAAGGCTTTCCCAATGAATATCCATGCTATTTCTCTTATTCAGCAGAGAATGGCTCGTGAACTTGGCGTTCCTGTTGGACCTCTTCACTACATTGCAAATAATTTCCACTGCTATAGCCGTGACTATGATATTATTGGCAATTATTGTAAAACTTTTGAAACAGCTAATGAGAAGCGTCGCTTCTATTCTATGGAAGCTCTTCTCAAAGAATTTGATGGTGAAATTTAAGTGAACAGTATCAACTTTAGAAGTTATATAGGAGACAAGGCCTTTTACAAATATGTATTAGGCCTTGCTGTTCCTATGATGATACAAACTTTTATAACTAACTTTGTGCAGATGCTGGATAACCTTATGGTTGGAAGCCTCGGCACAGCAGAGATGAGCGGTGTGTCTGTTGCAAACCAGCTCTTCTTTGTTTTTAATCTAGCTTTATTTGGCATGGTTTCTGGCGCTGGTATATTTGGCGCACAGTATGCGGGAAATAAAGATATAGAGGGTATTAGAAATGCCTTTCGCTTGAAGGTTATTCTAGGCATAGTCTTAACTTTCATGTTTTGTTGGGCTTTTGCAGTTGAAAACGAACTCTTAATAGGTCTTTATCTTAAAGGCGATGGAGATCCTAGCCTTGCAGCTGATACTCTTTTCTATGCAAAAAAGTATATGATAATTATGCTGCTAGGTCTTTATCCTTACGCTGTGTCCCAGTCATATTCTGCAACGCTTCGAGAACTTGGTCAGACTAAAGTTCCTATGTATGCAAGCTTTGCTGCAGTAGGTTTTAATGCAGTCTTTGATTTTATTCTTATTTTTGGTAAGTTCGGTGCACCAAGACTCGGAGTTGCTGGAGCAGCTATTGCCACAGTCGGAGCTAGATTCTTAGAGATGATTATTCTTATAGCTTGGACTGCAAAGCATAGAAACGAAGGACTATATTCGTTTATTAATAAAGCCTTTAAATCGCTTAAGGTACCAAAGACTCTTTTTAAAGGTGTCATTGAAAAAGGTACTCCTCTTATGCTTAATGAGCTTCTTTGGGCACTTGGTATAGCAAGACTTTCTCAACTCTATTCGCTTAGAGGAATGGACATAGTACCAGCTCAGAGTATATCTACTACATTCTTCAATCTATTTGCAGTTATATTCATCTCAATGGGCGGAGCTATAGGCATTATTATCGGACAAAAACTTGGTGCTAATGAGACTGTAGGAATAATGGGTGTAGCAAAGAAATTGGTTGCTCTATCCTTTGTTTTAAGTATTGGTACAGCGATACTATTTATTATTTCTGCTTTCTTTATCCCAAACCTTTATAACACAACACCTGAAGTTAAGCATTTGGCTACACTATTTATGATTATTGCAGCATCAGGCATGCCTGGTGACTCATTATGTAACGGTACATATTTTATCATTCGTTCTGGAGGTAAAACTTTTATTACTTTCATTATGGATTCCGGATTCATTTGGATTGTCTGTGTTGCTATTGCTGCAATTCTAATTAATTACACTTCTTTAAGCATTTATTTTATCTACTTTGTTAGCCAGATTTTAAATTATATTAAAGGCTTTATAGGCGTTTACCTTGTAAAGAAGAAAATTTGGATAAATAACATTATTGATGATAAAGAAAAAGTGAATGAATGCTAACTAATTTAGTTGAACTTTTGTGACCTTCATGTTATCATATGGGGGTCGCAAAACGACATGCTGATATGGCACAGGAGGCAGCGCACTTCCTTGGTAAGGAAGAGGTCACCGGTTCGAATCCGGTTATCAGCTCCAAAACCCCGAGAATATTCTCGGGGTTTCTTGTTTTTATAAATGTTATTTAATATAATATTCATGTAAATAAAATCCCAGGAGATGAAAAGATGGGAACACAGTTAAAATCTAGATTCTTTGAAAATGTAGGGGATAAACCTCTACAGGAATATCCTAGACCTCAGCTCGTTAGAGACAGCTATTTAAACTTAAATGGTCTTTGGAAGTATGCTATAAGACCTATTGAAGAGGAGTTTAATGGTGACTATGATGGAGACATCTTGGTTCCGTTCTCACCGGAATCACTTCTCTCTAGAGTAAATAGGAGAGTGACACCAAATGATGTTCTCTACTACAACTTAGAATTTGAGGTAGAGGAAAAGTTCTTAAATGAAAAGACAATTCTTCATTTTACTGCGGTCGATTATGCCTGTAATGTAATACTTAATGGTAAGGGTATTAATTCTCATACTGGTGGTTTCTATCCATTTGATTTAGATGTAACTGATGCTATACGTGTTGGCACTAACGTACTTCAAGTTGAAGTTGTTGACCCATCAGGTGAAGGAGTTGGAGCAAAAGGAAAGCAGAGTGATAACCCTAACACTATTTGGTACACTCCTCAGTCTGGTATTTGGGGCACAGTTTGGCTTGAATCAGTAACACTTGATTACATAGAGGATCTTTTGATAGTTCCAAATATAGATGACGACACAGTAACAATTACAGCTAAAACTTCTGCAAAACAAATTGATATTAAAGTCTTAGATGGCAAAAATGAAATTGCAAAAGTTTCAGGTTCTTCACCACTAACTATTAAACTTTCAAACTATGAACTTTGGACTCCTGAAAATCCAAAGCTTTACGACCTTCATATTACTGCTGGTAAGGACGAAATTAAGTCTTACTTTGGTATGAGAAAGTTCGGTGTTGGCCCTGATGAAAAGGGCGTACAGCGCCTTATGCTGAATAATAAGCCATATTTCCATAACGGTGTTTTAGACCAAGGATATTGGTCAGATGGTATGCTTACTCCACCTACTGACGAAGCTTTGATTTATGACATCTCAATGCTAAAAGACATGGGCTTTAATATGATTAGAAAACATATTAAAATTGAGCCTCTTCGCTGGTATTATTACTGCGACAAACTCGGCATGCTCGTTTGGCAGGATATGGTTAATGGTGGAGGAGAGTATAACATCTTCTGTATTGGTCTCATTCCATTCTTTAACATAAACTTAAATGATAAAAAACATAGGAAGTTCTTTGCTAGAGAGAGCGAAGAGGGCAGAGAAGAGTATAAGAGAGATTTAGATAGAACGCTAAATCTTCTTAAGAATCAGACCTCTATTGCTATGTGGGTGCCATTTAATGAGGGCTGGGGTCAGTTTGACTCGGTTGAAATAACTAATCACATTAAGGAAGTTGATCCTACTCGTACAGTTGACTCAACATCTGGTTGGCATGATCAGGGTGGAGATTTTGTCTCAAAGCATATCTATTTCTATCCTATCTATGTGCCAAAGGATGAGAGATGTTATTTATTATCAGAGTTTGGTGGCTATTCAAAACCTACAAAGGGCCATATGTATACAAAGACCCTATTTGGATATCATATGTATCCTACAAAGGGAATGCTCCAAAGAGCTTTTAAGAAACTCTTTGAGAAACGCATAATTGCTAATATTCCAAAAGGCCTCTCAGCTACTGTATACACCCAAGTTTCAGATGTTGAAGGCGAAGTAAATGGACTTGTCACATATGATCGAAAGGTTGAAAAGTTTGATAGAGCATTTGTGAGAGAAATAAATAGCAGAGTTCATTTATAAGTTGTTACTGCTCATTTGTTATTTGTTTTCGATATTAGAATAGAATTATAGAAATATAGAATAATAGAAATATAAAATAAAAGACTCCAAATCGTAATGACTTGGAGTCTTCTTTTTAATGTTTATTAAATATTATTTAAATTAATACATGCCACCCTGAGCCATAGCAGCCTGAGCAGCAGCTGCGGCAGCAGCGTCAGCAGCTGGGTCTGGGATGTCAGTTACAAGTGATTCTGTAGTAAGAACCATAGCTGCAACTGATGCAGCATTCTGAAGTGCTGAACGAGTTACCTTAGTAGGATCAAGGATACCAGCTTTGAACATATCAACATATTCCTCTGTAGCAAAGTCGAAGCCGTAGCCAATCTTCTTTGACTTAGAGATAGCGTCGATAATAACGGAACCTTCAAGACCTGCATTTGCAGCAATCTGTCTTACTGGCTCTTCAATGCCCTTAAGAACAATCTTAATACCTGTCTTAATGTCGGCATCTTCTGCACTATCGAGGAGAGCCTTTACATCAGGGATGGCATTGATAAGTGCAACACCACCGCCAGCAACTGTACCTTCTTCAACAGCGGCCTTAGTAGCAGCGAGAGCGTCCTCAATGCGAAGTTTCTTTTCTTTCATCTCTGTCTCTGTAGCAGCACCAACGTGGATAACAGCAACACCGCCAGAGAGCTTAGCAAGTCTTTCCTGAAGTTTTTCTCTATCATAATCAGATGTAGAAATCTCAATCTGAGACTTAATCTGAGCAATACGAGCTTTGATTTCTTTTGAATCACCAGCGCCGTTAACGATAGTTGTATAATCCTTTGCAACCTCAACCTTAGCAGAACGGCCGAGCATCTCAACTGATGTCTCGTTAAGTTCAAGACCGAGATCAGAAGTGATTACTGTACCACCGGTAAGAATAGCGATATCCTGAAGCATCTCTTTACGGCGCTCACCAAAGCCAGGAGCCTTAACAGCAACACATGTGAAAGTACCACGAAGTTTGTTAAGAAGGAGAGTAGTGAGTGCTTCGCCTTCGATATCTTCAGCAATGATGAGGAGTTTTTTACCCATCTTAAGAACTTGCTCAAGAAGTGGGAGAATCTCCTGAATGTTAGAGATCTTCTTATCTGTGATAAGGATGTATGCGTCATCAATTTCAGCAATCATCTTATCTGTATCTGTTACCATGTAAGGTGAGATGTAACCTCTGTCGAACTGCATACCTTCAACAACATCACATGTTGTTTCAGCAGTTTTAGCTTCTTCAATAGTGATAACACCATCAGCTGTAACTTTGTCCATAGCTTCAGCGATAAGGTTTCCGATGAATTCGTCACCTGATGAAACTGTAGCAACACGAGCTATGTCAGCAGAATTTTTAACAGGCTTAGAGTTCTTTTTAACAGCCTCAACTGTAGCGTCAACAGCATCCTGAATACCACGCTTAACAACCATAGGGTTGGCACCTGCTGCAACGTTCTTCATACCTTCACGTACGAGAGCCTGAGCGAGGAGGGTAGCAGTAGTAGTACCGTCACCAGCAACGTCATTTGTTTTAACTGAAACTTCTTTTACGAGCTGAGCACCCATGTTTTCAAATGGGTCGTCAAGCTCTATCTCTTTAGCGATAGTTACACCGTCGTTTGTGATAAGTGGACCGCCGTACTTTCTATCAAGTACAACATTTCTGCCCTTAGGGCCAAGTGTGATTTTAACAGTGTTAGAAAGCTTATCAATACCTGTCTGTAATGCTTTACGAGCTTCCTCACCATAAATAATCTGTTTTGCCATGATAAGTTATCTCCTTTATTATTCTACGATTGCAAGAATATCTGACTGACGAATGATGTTATATTCAACATCGTCAAGTTTGATTTCTGTTCCAGAATACTTAGCAACAACTACTTTGTCGCCCTTCTTTATAAACATCTTTACGTCTACGCCGTCAACGAGACCACCAGGACCAACTGCGATTACTTCACAAATCTGTGGCTTTTCCTGTGATGCTGAAGAGAGGATGATACCACTCTTAGTTGTTTCTTCTGCTTCGATAGTCTTAATAACTACGCGATCAGCAACTGGTTTAAGCTTCATATATAATTCCTCCAAAAAGAAATATTTAAGAGATTGTTAGCACTCTATTACTTTGAGTGCTAAATAGTATTATAGAACCTTTATTAAAAAAAGCAATACTATTATACAAAAGTTTTGAAAAAAATCTATATATACATTATAATATTCGTGACATTTATGGAAAGGTATCGAGATATGGCAAAGATTAGACAGTTTTTAGCATCTGATTTATTTAACATGATAATGCTTATACTTGCTGCAGTTATAATCATGACTGATCAGCTTGTTGCTTCACCTGCATATTATGGCTTCACTGTGTTCTACGCTTTTATAATCTGCGTGGTTTTACTTCTATCAGATGATATTGTTTCTATTCTTTGTCCTTCACTTCTTTTGATATCCTTTGCTATACAGTATAAGAATTCATATGATGGATTTATGGAATATCTTTGGGGAGCTCCAATTATAGCTTTCTCTATAATTTTCCATTTTGCTTTTTATAGGAAGAACTTTGAACTTAAGAAGCCAAAAGATTTGGAGTTGTTTAAGCCTATTTTGGCGGCATCACTAGCTTTAATCTTAGGTGGAGTTGGCATCATGTCTTTTGCTGAATACACCACTAAGATTAATCTTTCTTATATGTTCTGCCTTGGCCCTTTGGCTTTACTTGTTTATGTGTTCTTATCAGGGCTTATTGGACCTAATAAGAATTACACAGAACATATGGATGAACGTCTTGCTAAGATATTTTTGACAGTCGCTTGCTTCCTTATCTTTGCTATATTTGAGTATTATGGAGAGCACTGGGCTAAGTTTATTTCGGATCCTGATATTTTGCCTTTCCAGTGGCGTAATAACGCATGTACTCTTCTCATGATTGCTATGCCGTTCTCATTCTTTATGGCAAAGAAAAAGAACATACTATATATATTAGTAGCAATACTGTCTTGCATCGCAATTGTTCTCTCAGGTTCACGTGGTGGACTCCTCTTTGGCGCAGTAGAATTTTTAATTTTGGTTATTTATTTTGCTAAAGCAGATAAAGAACATAGAAAGTATTATCTTGGCATTATTGGACTTGGCGTTATAGCTGCTATAGTTGCTGTTTTAAAATTCTCGTCTTTGTTTGAATATACTATTGATAGATTTACTTCAAGCAAAGAGAACTTTAGAAGAATAGGTCTTTGGAAACGTTCGGTTGAAGACTTCCTGGCAAATCCGGTTTTTGGTAGGGGAATAGGCTACATGGGTAACAGGGATTTGCATCCTTCTAAAATAGGAACACTCTGCTGGTATCACTCATCTATTCCACAGATTATTGGTAGCTTTGGTTCTTTTGGTGTTCTTTGTTATGCTTACCAATTAATTAAAAGAATCCAGTTCTTTAAAAATAGAAATAACATGTTTTCAGTAACAGTATTCTTCAGTTTTATAGGACTTGAACTAATGTCTTTAGTAAATCCAGGTATCTTTGCTCCAGCATACTTAATCATTATTACTATGCTATTTGTTTTCGTAGAGCAGTATAGTAATAGTATTGAAGAATAATACTTGAAAATTATTTAAATGAATTTGATATGAATTTTTTTGAACAGGCTCACAAAAATGTTGACGGGGCCTGTTCTTTATGTTATTATCTAAATGAACAAGTTCATAAAAAGGAGGCGTAACATGCCTAAGATTATCGAAAACTTGGAAGATAATATTTTGAAATCAGCTCATGATGAGCTGTTTGAAAAAGGTTATACAAACATGACAATGCGTAGTGTTGCAGATGCTTGTGGCATAGCTGTAGGTACTGTTTATAACTACTATAAATCTAAGGATATGCTTGTAGCTAAGGTTATGCTTATCGACTGGAACTTAATAATCGATGAGATAAAAAAAGAATGTTCAACTGCTAAAGATATCCATGAAGGATTTAAGCTTATGTTTGACGGAGTTGTTGACTTCGTAGAAAAGTATGATGTTGTTTGGTCTCAATACGGTAAAGATATCTCTATTAGAAGAGAAATGCCTGTACAGTTTGACTGGCTTATAACACAGCTTGCTGGTATCCTTGAAGAAATCTTAGTTCGTTGTCATAACGAAAAAGATCAGTATATTAGTACTTTCCTTGCTGAAATACTTCTAAATGCTGCGACAAAGAAAGATTTCAAATACGAAAATATTGCGCGTGTATTAAAGCGTATGTTTGCTTAGAAAATTTAAATTTTTAATATATTTTTTGGAGGTAATTTAAAATGAAAGTAGTACTCGCTGGTGCGTTTGGTAAACTCGGTTCTGATATTCTTCGTGCGCTTGTAGCAGCTGGCCATGATGTTTTGGCTGCTGACCTTGTAATCCGTGATTTAGAAGACCTTGATGCAAACGCATACAAAACAAGAAAGATCGATATCACAGATCCAGAGAACATTAAGGGCCTCTGCGACGGCGCTGATGTAGTTATCACAACTTGTGGTCTTACAGGCGCATCAACAAAAGTAAACAACTATGATATCGACTTCCTAGGCAACTTAAACCTTGTAAATGAAGCTAAGGCTGCTAATGTAAATCACTTTGTTTACATTTCAGTTATTAACGCTGACAAGGGTGACGGTATCCCTATGGTTAACTCTAAGTATCTTCTTGAGGCTGAACTTAAGGCTTCTGGTATGACTTATGTTATCCACAGACCAACAGGTTATTTCTATGATATCGCACACGTATTCTGGCCAATGATTCTTAAGGGACAGGTTCAGCTTCTTAAGGGTGAGCCAAAGAAGGCTAATGTTATTGACACTATGGACTTTGCTAAGTTCATCGTTGAGACAATGTGTGAAGAGAATAAGATGTACAACGTTGGTGGTACAGAGTCTTACACATATCAGGAAATCGGCCAGATGTTCTGGGAAGCTGCTGGAAATAAGGGCGAAGTTCCTATCAAATATGCTCCAGCATGGATGTTCTCACTCCTCGCTGTACTTCCAAAGATTAAGGCACAGGGTAAGTCTGACATCATGAAGTTCTCAAAGTTCACTCTTTCTAATGACTGTTATGGTGATCACGAAGTTCCTGGTCTCTCATTCAGAGAGTATATCTATGGTAAGTCATATGCTCAGAGAATTGAGGAAGAACTCGCAGCAAAGGCTGCAGCTGAAGCAGCTGCTAAGAAATAATTAGTATAATAGGAGATTAATTATGTATTATTGGATAATTTTTGCAGCAGCACTTCTTTTCTGCTGTGTAGGATTTAAAGAATTCGTATGGTTTATGTCCGTAGGTTACGGTCTCTCCGTATGTGGTATTGGTCTTGCAAACCTTGTAATCCTTGTAATCTCAATGATTTCAGGTGCTCCAATTCTTGGTATTAACCCTATTACTGACCCAGCAGTTTACTATGTTCTTATTGCTCAGTCAGTAATATTCATCGCTTATGGTATCCGTCTTGGTGGTTTCCTTCTTATCCGTGAGCTTAAGAATGCTGCTTATAAGAAGACTCTTCAAGAGGCATCAGGCGCTGAGCCTCCAATCTTTGTTAAGGCTGTAATGTGGATTGTAATGGGTGCTCTTTACCTTGCACAGACTGCAGGTCTTAACTACAAGGTTCATAACTTCAAGGGCGGTATTGTTATCGCTATCGTTGGTATCGTAATTTCTTTGATTGGTGTTATCCTCGAAGCTACTGCTGATAAGCAGAAGGGTGCACAGAAGAAAGCTGACCCTAACATGGTTGCAACAAAAGGTCTCTTTAAGATCGTTCGTTGCCCTAACTACTTCGGCGAAGTAACATTCTGGACAGGTACATTTATCTCTGGTCTTGCTTCATATTCAGGTCTTGGCCAGTGGGTAGTAGCAATTATCGGTTATATTGCAATTGTATATATCATGTTCAACGGTTGCCAGAGACTCGACAAGAGACAGACAAAGAGACTTGGTGGCGATCCTAAATTTGAAGAATATGCAACAAAGACTCCAATTTTGATTCCTTTCATTCCTTGGTATTATCACTGTGATGCTAAAGAAGTTGCTAAGGAAGCAAAGATGGAACACGCTAAGAAACTTGCTAAGAGCCAAGAGGCACAGGGTAAATAATTATGCAATTTTTTGTAACTGATTCTTTTTCCGGAAATTATTCCGTATTAATGGCAATAGTTGATTTTTTGCCAGTATTGTTCTATTTCCTCGCTGCATGGCTTGTAGCATCTGACCTTTATCCACATGTTGGTAAGACTACATATGGATTACTCGCTGCAGGCTCACTTATGTGCTTCATCGGTGGAGCATTTAAGGCTTTGTGGAAATTACTTTTCTGCTTTGGCATCAACTATCCAGCATTTTTCACATCATTCTTCCCAATGCAGGCACCTGGCTTCATGCTCTACTTCGTAGGACTTATTATTGCTATGAAGCAGCTTAAGAATGGAAAAGAAAAGAATGGTCTTAATATGATAACTGCAGCTACAGTTACATCTTCTGTTCCACTTCTCGCATTCCAGTCAATTGGTAGCATAGGTTCCTTAGTTTGTCTTTCAATTTTGGGATTTAGAAATAAGAATGCAGTTGCAGGTATATGTTTTATTTTGTCTCTTGTATTCTTATTTGGTATGGTTGGTCTTAGTGTAACACTCGACAGTACTCTTGGTTGGGCTAACTGGCTTGAGCAGGGTGTAAACACAATTGGTCAATTATGTTTCTATATTGGCGCATTAAAAATGCATAAAAAGGGGTATAAAATATGATAGACGCATTAGCACTTGCAAAGAAGTACTTTGATGTCACTCCTGTTGACGTTGCTCCTGAATTTGCAATGATGAAAACCTCAAAAATGACTACTACTGTTGAGAGTTATTATATCGAGGGCCTAGGTACTATGACTTTCCAGCATGCTAAGGCAATGCTTGGTCTCATGAAGATGGAAATGATGTGCGTAACTCCTATCGAGAGAGACGTTCCTCTTTTCTCATTTGATATTATTAATGTTTTAGGTAACTATACATTAATTATTGAACTTTACGATGTAATGCTTGAAAAGACTGAAAAGTTTGATGAAGCATTAAATGCTATTAAAGCTCAGTATCAAAATCTTCCTGATGATGATCGTGGAGAGCATTGGTATGATAATATTAAGATGAGTTCTTCTGTATCTAAGAAGGGTAAGAAGAAAGCTCTTGAGATTCCATGCGACGAGCTCTTTGAAAAGTATCTTGATGCATTCTTTGCTATCGCAAAAGACATGCCGGTTGTATCTGACGTTGAAGCTAAACGTGCTGCTTCAGATGCATATGTTCAAGGTCTCCTTGATAATGGCGGTCCTTCAACAGATATTTTTGTTGATATGCTTGGTAAAGAAAAGACAACTCAGTACTTTAAGAATGTTATTTTTGGCACAGAAAAATAAGAAATTAGTGGCTACATTGCGTAGCCACTTTTTTTATGCTATAATTTCGGCGCTATGAAATCATTTATAATTACAGAGAATTCTGCGAATCAAAGACTTGATAAGTTCATCACTAAGAACTTACCAAATCTCCCACAGTCATTAATGTATAAGTACATTAGACTTAAGAGAATCAAAGTTAATAATAAAAGAACTGAAATCTCCACGCGACTTAACGTAGGGGACGTAGTTGATATGTATATCAATGATGAGTTCTTTGAAAAAGCAGATCCTCATTATGATTTCTTACACGCGTCAAAAGACCTCGACATACTCTACGAGGATGAGAACCTTCTCATATTAAACAAGAAGGTGGGACTTTTGTCTCATCCTGATGACACAGAGTATGTCGACACATTGATTTCACGCGTAAAGCTCTATCTCTATGAAAAGGGTGAATATAATCCTGATAGTGAGCAGGTATTTACTCCAGCCTTAATTAACCGTATAGATAGAAATACGGGCGGTATCGTAATGGCTGCTAAGAACGCCGAAACACTCCGTATCATGAATCAAAAGGTGAAGGATAGGGAACTTCATAAGTTTTACTTATGTGTTGTTCATGGCATGCCAGCAAAAGATGAGGATCTCTTAGTTGATTATCTCATTAAAGATGAGGAAAAGAATCAAGTTAAAGTCTTTGATAGACAGGTTCCAGGCTCAAAAGAGATTAGAACTTATTACAGAGTCTTAAAGACCGATAAAGTCCTCGCTGAGCGCTCTGGAAAGCGTAATATCTCACTCTTAGAAGTAGAGTTACTCACAGGCAGAACTCATCAAATTCGCGCTCATATGGCATATGTTGGATGCCCGCTCGTAGGCGACGGAAAGTATGGCTCAAATGCACTAAATAAAGAACTTGGCTATAAGAAGCAATTTCTTTATTCATATAAGCTTCAATTCGACTTTACAACTGACGCATCTATCCTAGAATATTTAAACGGAAAAGAATTCTCAGTTCCTATTGACGACATCTGGTTCGCACGCGAATTTCCTAACTTTTGATTTAAAATTTAAAGTATTTATAAAAAAATAAAGGCTCCCAAAACGGGAGCCTTTTGTTCTGCCAAATATTACATAAGTAATAACATTGCGTAAGAGCCAAGGAATGATCTAGCAAATTGGCTAGCAAATAGTTTATCGAGAAGTTTTGGGAATGGGCCGTATTTAAGAAGTGGGCAAATTGTTTCAAGTATGTTTCTAACAAAGCCAATCATAACTTCTGATAATGTCTTAGGGTTTTTATCATATTTATATTCAGGTAAAGTGTTATTCATTGTAATTCTCCTTTATTAGTACTGTCCATATACGTGTACAAATTCATTAACTGCTGCATAGTTTTTAAGATCTACATCGCCAGGAGCTAATAGAACTTTGTCTGTTGCAAATACATAACCGCCGTCAATTCCGACTTCATTAATAAGCTTTTTAGCATAATCAATACATTCGCTCTTTGTGCCATTCCTAAGCATAGAGAGAGGCATACCACCCATAATTGAGTTGTTCTTGCCAAGTGTTTTCTTTGCTTCAAATATGTCATCATTTTCAACAACAAATGTTACGGAGTTTTTAGGTACACGCTCATTGAGCATTTGAAGTTTCTTTTCGCCCCATTGGCCCTCAAGTACTGTAAACATATGGCCACCATGATTTTGAATATATGTTGCGAATTCAACAAAATCATCAAGATATAATTCTTCAAATTGGTCATCACTTAAGAATGGAGGCATATGACAAGGATTTAATATCCATGGAAATTCTTGAAGTTTTGGTTCTCCGCCTCGAATAACAGCATTGATACCATTGTCAAGTAACCAAGGGAGAGTCTTGATGTGTGGAGGCATAGTCATCATAAGATGAGTCATTTTAGTGAGATCATAACAATAGTCTTTAATTGCTTCTTTTGCTTCAAGTAATGCTTCCTTGTTACGGCGTATATCAATTGTTGTACCTTTAAAACCACGGAGAAAATCAAAATAGAAATCAAGTGGCATTTCTGCTGAGCCACCAACGACAACAGGCATGCCGAGGAATTTTTCAAAATAGAGGTTGCCAACAACAAGTGTTCCTGCAAATTCTAAGAAAGGTGGAAGAGAAGCGAAGAATGCCTTGAGCTGGTCTTCGTTTGAAGCGTCGAATTTTGGGAACTTACGAGGAAGGAATTCATCTAATATCCACATTACTGGATCTTTAGAAATCTTTTCGTAATCAGCAGGTGTCATAGGACAATCTTCTTTGTGCTGTAAAGTTACTCCGTCATCTGAGGCAAAGAAAACTTCTGAACCTAGAACCTTACCGAGTTTTAAAGAGTGAGTAAGATATGATACATACGCGCAATCAAAATAAATATCTTTGTAAATTTCGCCGTATGACTTTGCATGTTTAATAAGGTGACCCTCTACATCTTTAATAGTAGTACCAGCATATGCAAGGGCATAACTTTCAATAAATGAACAAACGGGAATTCTGTCTGGAGTTTTACCGTTTGCGACGTCAATCATACGCTGCTTTTTTTCAGCGTAAACAGACTTGTTTTTGCTAAAATCTACCATATTAATATCTCCTAAATAATTATTTACTAATAAATACCATATGAATGAACAATACCGTTTGTGTTCATTAATAATTATATGCTAAAACCCTTTACAATACAATAAAAATGATGTAGAATTAGCGCATAAAATTGAAGAGAAGATATTCAGGAAATCAGGTTAGAATCCTGAGCAGTTCCCGCTACTGTAAGCAGTTATGCTGAGCCAGAATACTGAATGCTTGAGACGCTATATGTGCGGGAGTGCGCATAGGTCTTTTTTGTTTGTGTAAAAACGGTCACAACAGTTTATCTGTTGTGGCTTTATTTTTTTGTTGAAAGGAGGGCGAGACATGGATAAAAGAAATGCTTTTGAGAATTTTAATCCGATTGTAAATATCATTTTCTTTTTGTTTGCAATTATATTTGGAATGATATTTATGCATCCGCTATATTTGATAATTTCAAGTGTTTTATCAGTAGTATTTTATATTAGCGTTGCGGGAGATAAAGCTTTTAAACTCTTTATTACCATGTTACCAATCGTGCTGCTTGTGGCACTCTTAAACCCTCTTTTGAACGACAGAGGAGATACGGTACTCTTCGTCTACTTTAATAGGAATTACACGTTAGAGGGACTTATATATGGAATAGTGTTTGCACTTATTGTTTTAGTTGTCTCATTTTGGTTTGCATCATATTCAAAACTTATAACATCAGATAAGTTTATCTATATCTTTGGGCCGCTGGCGCCGGCGCTGTCTCTCGTCTTTACGATGGTGCTGCGTTTCGTGCCTAATTATCTAAAAAAAGCTCGTCAGATAATTACGGCGAGAAAGAGTATCGGTAAAGGCGGAAAAAAAGATGCGCCAGCAGTACTCGGCGCGCTTACAACATGGGCTTTCGAAAGTGGTATCACCACTTCCGAAAGTATGAAAAGCCGTGGATACGGCAGTGGTAAGCGCACAAACTACAGCATCTATAAGTTTAGAGCATCTGATTTATTAGTTTTAGTTTTGATGACTTTGCTTTCTATCATAGTTGCTTTTTGCAGCATCAAAGGTGGAACAAGTGCTTCATTTGTACCGACATTAATCTTTGAAACAAACACATATACATTCGTCGGAGCAGCAGCTTATGCTTTGCTTCTTCTGATTCCAAGTTTAATCAATCTTAAGGAGGTGATCATGTGGCAGATTTTGAAATCAAAAATCTAAGCTTTTCGTATTCGACAAGCCCAGATAGAAAAGTTCTTGATAATGTTTCTCTTACTATCGAAAAAGGTCAGTATATTACTCTCTGCGGTAAAAGCGGTAGTGGTAAAACAACTCTTTTAAAGCATCTAAAAACTGTACTTACGCCACATGGTGAAACTTCCGGAGAAATCTTGTTTAATGGTAAACCACTCGCTGAAGTTCCACTACGTGATCAATCAACTTTTATTGGTTATGTAATGCAAAATCCTGATGCTCAGATAGTTACAGATAAGGTTTGGCATGAACTAGCTTTTGGACTCGAGAACTTAGGTCTTGATCAAAAAACTATTCGTCTTCGTGTAGCCGAGATGGCATCTTACTTTGGTATTCAAAGTTGGTTTGATAAGGATGTCTCAGAACTTTCAGGTGGTCAAAAACAACTTTTAAACCTCGCAGCTATTATGGCTATGCAGCCATCGGTATTAATTCTTGATGAACCTACTTC
>DCGF01000081.1 GCA_002314555.1 Ruminococcaceae bacterium UBA1785
TATGCAAACTTCTATCTAACTCATCTATCATATAAATCGTCTCTGTACTTCTATTAAGTCTAAACAAAATAGGTAATAAATCAAGAAGTCTTTTCGTTCCATCCGATTCGTCCTCTCGAGAAAAATCATATGATGAATTATTTAAATGATGTTCAAATTTAAGTTGAACAAATAAAATAGAATTTTCATCTTCTGAAAAAATAAAATACTTTCCATCAATATTTAATATGCCATTCTTTAATCCTTCAATTTCCTCTGCTACTTCATTTGGTATTTCCATTTTGTCAATCATATCTTGAAAGGATATTTTCTTAGTTGAGGCTGCGATTTTATAAATCCCTGTATCAAGGAGTCTTAAATTATCTGACAAGAACTCACTAAACTCACTATCCATACTTACCTTGATTGGTAATCCTTGAAGTTTTGTTCCTGGATAAATAAAATTTATTTTTTCAAACCAAGATACAATTTTCTCTGCTTTTTTTACACCATTATCAAATAATTTATATAAAAAAAGCTGATTTTTTTGATTTTCTTTCATACCTTCCTTTAAGGCATCAATTAAGTTACGTGATTTCGAATTATTTCTTGCCAAACGAGAGGTAACTTCAATCTTTGTTTCATTTATATCATTTGTTACTCTAGTAAACATGGTTTTAAATCCTTCACTAGACAATACCATAAGCCATTCTTCCGTAACTTTCTTTTTATTTAACGAAAAACCATAATCATAGACATCACCCTCTATATAGAGCATAAATTGAAATTTACTATCTGTTATTCCTTCAATTTCAGCTCTAAACTGATCAATCCCTGTACTTTTTCCACTCTTTCGCCCATTCACAATAAAATCACTAGCAAATTCGAAGGATTTAATGAAATTTGATTTTCCCGACGCATTAGGTCCAAAGAATGCTCCACGCCTTAAAACCTTCCATTCACCCATTTTTGTTTGAATACTAGTAACAAAATCATCATCTATATGCTCTTCTACGGGTAGCATTGAAAATTCCAATTCATTTCCTATTGATTTATAATTACTAACTATGTATTTTAAAAGCATTAATAACCCCTCCCTTCAATATTTATATTTTTTACAGCAATCTTAAATTTATTCATAAAATGAAAAATTTCAAGCAGCCATAGAATTCCTCCTACAGCTGCTTACCATTCTATTTCATTAATTCATTCTCTGTCTTACAATTTCATAAGCCAATACACCCATTGCCACGGAAGCATTTAAAGAATCAATATCACCGCTCATTGGAATGCTTGCAACAAAGTCACAGTTCTCCTTCACAAGACGAGATACACCTTCTCCTTCATTTCCGATAACAAGACCGATTGGACCAGTTAAATTAAGCTTGTACATAGTTTCTCCGCCCATATCAGCACAAACAAACCATAATCCACGTTCTTTTAACTCTTCCATTGTTTTCACAATGTTCGTTACCTTAACAACTGGTGTATAGTTAATCGCACCTGCGGATGCTTTTACAACAGTAGCAGTTAAACCTACTGCACGACGTTTTGGAATAATTACACCATGAGCACCTGCTAAATTGGCTGTACGGATAATTGCACCAAGATTGTGAGGGTCTTCAATCTCGTCACAGATTATGATGAATGGCTTTTCACCTTTCTCTTCTGCACGTTTAAAAATATCATCAACGCTTGCATATGAATGAGCTGCTACTCTTGCAATTACACCCTGGTGGTTTTGATTTCCACACATGAAGTCAAGTTTCTTCATGTCGGTGTCTTTTACTATGATGTTTGCGTCGCGGCACATGCTCACAATCTTACCAACTGAGCCTGTTCGCTCGCCCTTTGCTACGTAGAGCGTGTCGATGTCTCGACCTGCTTTGAGAGCCTCCATAACCGGGTTCCTACCGATTATGAGTTCTGACTCCCTTTCGTTCCCCATTTGTTCTTTCATTTTTTATCTCCAAAACGGCATATATAGTTATTATAATGAAATAGTATACCACTAATAGTGGTATTTATCAACAATTCACCACTAAATATAGTGCATAAAAAGGAGCCTCCAAAACTATTGATTTTGCACTTATTTATATGTATAATTATGGGGTGGTAAAAGCAGAGTCACTTTTGTTTGACCATATGGCGTGTGGGTCCTGTGCGGCAGGGCGTCGTGAACCATGTCAGGCGGGGAACCGAGCAGCATTAAGCGGTTAGTTTTGTGCGCCACAGTCCGCCTGCGCGCTGTATGGTCAAATGAAAGACCTCTGCTTATTTTTTACTTTGGAGGGTTACTATGTATCAAGCATTGTACAGAAAATGGCGTCCACAAGTCTTCGCGGACGTTGTTGGACAAGAGCATATTACAACTACCCTTATGAACGAACTTGAATCAGGTAGACATTCTCATGCCTATCTCTTCACAGGTTCTCGTGGTACTGGTAAGACAACTTGTGCAAAGATTTTTGCAAAAGCTGTCAACTGTGAGCACCCTGTAAATGGTGATCCTTGTAACGAGTGTGAAACTTGCAAAGGCATCGACAGCGGCGCCATTATGGACGTTATCGAAATCGATGCTGCATCAAATAACGGTGTTGATAACATCCGTGACATCCGTGATGAAGCTAACTTCACACCAGTAAACGGTAAGTACCGTGTATACATCATCGACGAGGTGCACATGTTATCATCCGGTGCTTTTAACGCTCTTCTTAAGACACTCGAAGAGCCACCAGCACACGTTAAATTCATCCTCGCCACTACCGAAGTACATAAGCTTCCAGCCACTATCCTCTCACGTTGTCAGCGCTTTGATTTTAAGCGCATCACACCTGAGGATATCGCGAAGAGACTCGGCTTTGTAGCAGAGCAGGAAGGCCTCACACTTGAGGCAGACGCCGCTATGCTAATCGCTCGTCTCGCAGATGGCGCTCTCCGTGATGCGCTCTCTATTCTCGACCAATGTATCGGTCACTCACGTCACATCACACTTGATGTAGTAAATGCTACTGTTGGCCTTGCAGGAAAAGCACATCTCTTTGCACTCGCCACTAGCATTTTAAATAAAGACGGTGCTTTGGCACTTGAGCAGATTAACATTCTTCATAACAGCTCATGTGATATGGAGCGTCTCTGTAACGAACTCACTAACCACTTTAGAAACCTTATGGTTTGTAAAGCAGTAAAGAGCGCTAAAGACCTCGTTGTCTGTTCAGATGAGGAGCTCGCCGAATATCAAGCACTCGCAGCCGCTTACTCTATGGATTTCATCCTCGAAGCGCTCGACGTTCTTGGCAGCACCCTCTCAAATCTTCACAGAGGTAACAACCGTCGCATCGAAATGGAGATGGCTATCATCCGTCTCTGTAACAGCGAAACTGAATCCCTCGCTAAAGGCGCAGCTCCTGTTGAGGTAAAAGTTCCTGCTCCTACTCCAGCTCCGGTTGTTGAGAAACCTGCTCCTGTTATTGTAGAGCCCGCTCCTGCAGTAGAAGAACCAGCTCCAATCCCAGAGCCAGTTATAGAAGAGATTACAGAGGAACCTGAGTTTGAAGAAATCCCTTTCCCAGATGAGCCAACTACTATTCCTGCTGAGCCAATCGTTGAGCCGGAACCAATTATTGAGGAAATCCCTAAAGAGCCAGCTCCTATTGTTGCCGAACCAATCGTTGATCCAGAGCCAGTTTCTGAAGAGCCTGATTTTCTTCCTGTAAGTGATGATGCTCTTGCTGATGGTGAGATTCCTACAAATCTTTGGAACGCTATCATCCGTGAGACAGTAAGCACTGACAAGACTTTAATTGGCACTATGAACAGTGCCAAAGCATATAAGAAGGGCGACACACTCCTTGTCGACACAGACAACATGCTCCTTCGTCGTTTCCTTCCGATGGACTCCCACAAAGAGACCATCTATAACGCTACATTCACAGTTCTTGGCCAGTACTTAAAACCTCGCCTCTTAACCGAAGATGACGATTTAAACTTTGGTCAAGTAATTGAAGAAACTGTTCCATCTATTAAAGAATCAGAACCGGTTATTGAAGAACCAGCTCCAATTGTTGAGGAACCAACTCCAATTGCAGAGCCAGAGCAGGTAGAAGAACCAGTTCCAGCTCCAGTTCCAGAGTCTGACCCTATTGAGGACTTTGTAATGTCTAGACCAAGCTTTGATGATGAAGATAGGGAGACTGAGATAGACCCTCTTGATGCATTCCTTGATCAGATTGAAGGACAGACAGATTTCAGCCTCTTCATCGAGGACTAAGAAACAAATTATTTTCCACTAAGGAGATTTAATATGAAAGCAAGAATTCCAAACCAGGGCGGCGGAATGAACCAAGCCGCTATGATGAAACAGCTTCAAAACATGCAGACAAACATGGAAGCTACTCAGAAAGAAATTGAAGAGACAGAGTTCACTGCAAGTTCAGGTGGCGGAGCTGTTGAAGTATCAGTTACTGGTGCAGGTGAAGTTAGAACAATTAAGATTCAGCCAGACGTAGTTGATCCAGACGACGTTGAGATGCTCGAAGATATGCTTATCGCAGCACTTAACGAAGCTACTCGCAAAGGTAAAGAAACTATGGAACGCGAGATGGGTAAAATCACTGGTGGCATGAACATTCCAGGCCTTAACGGATTACTTTAATATGAGTTTAGGATATGACGTAGCTGCGCTCTCTGAACTTATTAATCAATTCGAGCGTATGCCAGGTATTGGTAAAAAAAGTGCACAGCGTATGGCATTCTATGTCCTTGGTATGGACCCAAAAGATGCAGAGAAATTCGCATCTGCCATCCTTGGCGCACACGAAAAAATCAAGCGCTGCAAAGTATGCTGCAACCTAACAGAAGATGAGACTTGCAGCATCTGTAAAAATGAAGCGCGTGACAAAAAAATCGTGTGCGTAGTGGAAGACCCACGCGACGTAATCGCCATAGAGCGCACTCATGAGTTTGATGGCACATACCATGTGCTCCACGGTTCAATCTCCCCTATGGATGGAATTGGACCTGATCAACTTACAATTAAAGAATTACTCGAACGCCTCGACGGTGTAGAGGAAGTAATTATGGCAACAAACCCTACCGTTTCCGGTGAGGCTACCGCCATGTACGTCTCTCGCCTCTTAAAGCCTCTTGGAGTTAAAGTTACTCGCCTCGCTTACGGTGTACCTGTTGGTGCAGATCTTGAGTATGCGGACG
>DCGF01000109.1:0-2128 GCA_002314555.1 Ruminococcaceae bacterium UBA1785
CGTTAAAAGTGGTATAAAACTTAATGCGAAACAAAAACAGATGGTGCCCGCTGTGGTGCCCGGTCGAAAGCGCAAAACGCGCAAAGCCCATAAAATAAAGGAAATTTAAGGAGATATAAAGACATATGAAGCTAGGAATCGTTGGACTTCCAAACGNNCAAACGTTGGTAAATCAACTTTATTTAATGCTATTACAAACGCGGGTGCTCAGGCAGCTAACTATCCTTTCTGTACAATTGAACCTAACGTTGGTGTCGTAACCGTTCCTGATGAAAGATTGGATTTCCTTGCTGAAATGTATAACCCAAAAAAGAAGACAAATGCTGTAATTGAATTTGTAGATATTGCAGGTCTTGTTAAGGGAGCATCAAAAGGCGAAGGACTTGGTAACAAATTCTTGGATAATATCCGTTCAACAGATGCTATCGTTCATGTAGTAAGATGTTTCGATGATGATAACGTTATTCATGTAGACGGATCAACCGATCCTGCAAGAGATATTGAAACTATTGACCTTGAACTTATTATGTCAGACATGGAAATGGTTGAAAGAAGAATCGACAGATCCATGAAGGCTGCTAAAGGAGATAAGAAGTATCTTAAGGAAGTTGAAATCTTTAAGGGCCTTTTAGAGCATCTTAACGCAGGAAAATCTGCAAGAAGCTATGAGTGCTCAGAAGATGAGATGGAAGTAATTAAGACAAGCGACCTTCTTACTATTAAGCCTATTATTTATGCTGCAAACATGGATGAAGCAGGCGTGGCAAATTGCGAGGCAAATGAATATTATAAAATAGTAGAAAAGATTGCAGAGGCAGAAAATGCACAGGTACTTCCAATCTGTGCAAAGACTGAAGAAGAACTCATGGGCCTTGATGAGGAAGATAAGATGATGTTCCTTGAAGAACTCGGAATGAACGAGTCTGGTCTTGATAGAATGATTAAGTGCTCATATGCGTTACTTGGCCTTATTTCATTCCTTACTTGCGGTGAAGATGAATGCCGTGCTTGGACAATTTCCAAGGGAACAAAAGCACCTCAGGCAGCAGGTAAAATACATTCAGATTTTGAACGTGGATTTATTAGAGCTGAAATTGTAGCTTTCGATGCTCTTAAGGAGACCGGAAGTATGGCAGCAGCAAAAGAAAAGGGCCTTGTAAGGTCTGAAGGTAAAGAGTATGTTATGAACGATGGCGACGTAACACTCTTTAGATTTAATGTTTAATTGGATTTTTAAACTGTATAAAAAATATGGAAAAATTTGGTTAGCGTTTCGAAATACTTGAAAAAGCAAATTCGAGCCGATTTAATCAAATTTTTCTTATTTTTTGCAAATATTCATTTTATTTAAATAGAATATCTTTTTTAGCGTATAACTATTGACACTTGCGAAAAAATAAACTATCTTTAGTATGTTAAGCAATCTACAAAAATATCACGTATAGAAAGCGGGTTATTAGTATGGAAAGACATTTTAAAACGATGGACGGTAATACCGCCGCCGCCCATGTATCCTACGCATTTACTGAAGTAGCGGCAATCTATCCTATTACTCCTTCCAGCCCTATGGCAGATATGGTTGACCAGTGGTCAGCTGCTGGAAGAAAGAACATTTTCGGAACACAGGTTAAGGTTCAGGAAATGCAGGCTGAATCCGGTGCTGCTGGTGCAGTTCATGGTTCTCTGAATGCTGGTGCAATGACAACAACTTACACAGCTTCCCAGGGTCTGCTTCTGATGATCCCTAACATGTATAAGATTGCCGGCGAATTACTGCCATGCGTATTCCATGTATCCGCACGTGCTCTGGCATCTCATGCACTGTCCATTTTCGGTGATCATACAGATGTATATGCTTGCCGTCAGACAGGTTNNGGTGCTTCCGGTGCAGTTCACGGCTCACTCGCTGCTGGTGCTCTTACAACAACATACACAGCATCACAGGGCCTTCTTCTTATGGTTCCTAACATGTATAAAATTGCTGGCGAACTTCTCCCAGGCGTTTTTCATGTTTCAGCCCGTGCCCTCGCAAGCCACACACTTTCAATCTTCGGTGATCACCAGGACGTAATGGCATGCCGTCAGACAGGTTTCGCAATGCTCGCTGAAACAAATCCGCAGGAAGTTA
>DCGF01000109.1:2230-4450 GCA_002314555.1 Ruminococcaceae bacterium UBA1785
CCGTACATCTCACGAAATCCAGAAGGTAGCAGTTTGGGATTATGAAGACTTGGCAGACATGGTTAACATGGATGCAGTAAACGCATTCCGTGCACGTGCTCTTAACTCCAATCATCCTATTATGCGTGGCTCACACGAAAACGGTGATATTTTCTTCCAGAATAAAGAAGCTTCTAACACATATTATGAAGCAATTCCTGAAATCGTTGAAAAGTACATGGGCAAAGTTAATGAAAAGCTCGGTACTGATTATCAGCTCTTTAACTACTACGGTGCTCCAGATGCAGAGCGCGTTATCGTTGCTATGGGTTCAATCTGCGACGTAGCAGAAGAAGTTATTGACTACCTCACAGCACAGGGCGAAAAAGTTGGTCTTATTAAAGTTCGTCTCTTCCGTCCATTCTGCCCAGAAAAACTTGCTGCAGCTATTCCTGCAACTTGCAAGAGCATCGCTGTTCTTGACCGTACAAAAGAACCTGGTGCACAGGGCGAACCTCTTTACCTTGACGTTGTTACAGCTCTTGCAACAACAGGTAAGACAGACATTAAAGTTATCGGCGGCCGTTACGGTCTCGGTAGTAAGGATACTCCTCCTTCAAACATCTTCGCAGTTTACGAAGAACTCAAGAAGGCAGACGCAAAGCGCATGTTCACTGTAGGTATCGTTGATGACGTTACTAACCTTTCACTTACAGAAACAGCAGCTCCAAGCACAGCAGCAGCTGGCACAATCGAGTGCAAGTTCTGGGGCCTTGGCGGTGACGGTACTGTTGGTGCAAACAAGAACTCCATCAAGATTATCGGTGACCACACAGATAAGAACGTACAGGCATACTTCCAGTATGACTCAAAGAAGACTGGTGGTATCACAGTATCTCACCTTCGTTTTGGTGATGCTAAGATTCGTTCTCCATACTATGTAAATAAAGCCGACTTTGTTGCATGCCATAACCCTTCATATATCGAGAAGGCATATAGAATCGTTGACGACGTAAAACCAGGCGGTGTATTCCTTATCAACTGCCAGTGGGATGCTGCAGAGCTCAGTAACAAACTTGATGCTAAGACAAAGCAGTATATCGCAAAGAACGACATCCAGCTCTATACAGTTAACGCTATAGACCTTGCACAGAAGGTTGGTATGGGTAAACGTACAAACACTATTCTTCAAGCTTCTTTCTTTGCACTTGCAAAGGTAATGCCTATCGAAGAAGCAGTACAACATATGAAGGATGCAGCTACAAAGTCATACTCTAAGAAGGGTGAAGACGTTGTTAAATGTAACCACGACGCTATCGATGCTGGTGTAACAGCATTCGTTAAGATTGACGTTCCAGCCGACTGGGCCAACGCTACAGATTCTGCTGCTCCTGCAAAGACAGAAGGTCGCGCTGCTCTCGTTAAGCAGGTAGACGAAATTATGCACCCAGTTGGACATATGGATGGTTATAAGATTCCAGCATCTGCTTTTGAAGCACATGCTGATGGACAGTTCGAACAGGGCGCTGCTGCATATGAAAAGCGTGGCGTAGCAGTTATGGTTCCAGAATGGAATGCTGAAACTTGCGTATCTTGTAACCAGTGCGCATATGTATGTCCACATGCTACTATCAGACCATTTGCACTTACAGCTGACGAAAAAGCTAAGGCTCCAGCAGTTACTAAGTTTGCATCTAAGCCAGTTAAGGGCACAGATTATGCATACACACTTGCAGTTTCTCCAATGGACTGTATGGGTTGTGGAGTTTGCGTAGGCGTTTGTCCAACAAAATCTCTCACAATGGCATCTCGTGAATCACAGGATGCACAGCAAGCAGCATTTGATTACTGCGTAGCTAACATCGAAGAGAAGCCAGAGACAACAGAGACACTCACAGTAGTTTCTTCACAGTATAAGAAACCTCTCCTTGAGTTCTCAGGTTCTTGCGCAGGTTGTGCAGAGACAGCTTATGCTCGTCTTGTAACACAGCTCTTCGGTGATAGAATGTACATCTCTAACGCTACAGGTTGTTCTTCAATCTGGGGTGGTCCTGCAGGTACATCTCCATACACAGTTGACTTCAAGGGCCACGGTCCTGCATGGGCTAACTCACTCTTTGAAGATAACGCAGAGCACGGCTACGGAATGTTCCTTGGCCAGCAAGCTATCAGAACTCGTCTTGTTGAACTCACAAAGGAACTCCTTTCAGGTCACTGCACAGACGAACTTAAGGTTGCTGC
>DCGF01000109.1:4538-18082 GCA_002314555.1 Ruminococcaceae bacterium UBA1785
AGGCTCTCATGAATGGCGTTGCTACAATTGAAGAATGTGAAGAGTTTGCAAACTCAGACAGAGTTAAAGATGTTCTTGGTGACGGTGCAGATGCATTTAAGGCTCACGTTGCTGACCTTAAGGCAAACGGTGCTAAGTACTGTGATTGCCCAGCATGCACTATCGCTCTTGAAATCCTTGATAAGAAACAGTACCTTGAGAAGAAATCAGTATGGATCTTCGGTGGCGACGGTTGGGCATATGACATCGGTTTCGGTGGACTTGACCACGTTTTAGCATCTGGTGCTGACGTAAACGTATTCGTATTCGATACAGAGGTTTACTCAAATACAGGTGGACAGGCATCTAAGGCTTCTCAGATTGGCCAGGTTGCACAGTTTGCTGCAGCTGGTAAGGCTATTCAGAAAAAGAGCCTTGCAGAAATCGCTATGTCTTACGGTTATGTATATGTAGCACAGATTGCTATGGGTGCAAACCAAACTCAGACACTTAAGGCTATCGCTGAAGCTGAAGCATATAACGGACCTTCACTCATCATCGGTTACGCTCCTTGTGAGATGCACAGCATCAAGGGCGGTATGGTTAACTGCCAGGCAGAGATGAAGAAGGCTGTTGACTGTGGTTACTGGAACATGTTCAGATATAACCCAGCAGCAAAGGCTGAAGGTAAGAACCCATTCACACTTGATTCTAAGGTTCCTGAGACTGAAGGCTATCGTGCATTCCTTATGAATGAAGCTCGTTACAGTGCTCTTACAAGAAGCTTCCCAGACCGTGCAGAAGAACTCTTCGCACAGGCTGAAGAAGATGCGAAAGCACGTTACGCTCACCTTCAGAAACTCGTTAAACTCTACGGTGAGGACTAATTTATTTTAGGGAGGTCATCTTATGTCAGGCAAGTATGTTATGGCCCTTGACCAGGGCACAACAAGTTCTCGTGCTATCGTTTTTGACAAGCATGGTAACATCATCGCAAAGTCACAGAGAGAATTTGAACAGCACTATCCACAGGCAGGATGGGTTGAGCATGATCCTATGGACATACTCTACACAGAGTACCAGTCTATTGCTACAATCCTCTCAGAGGGTGCTGTTACTCCAGACGACATCGCTTGTATTGGTGTAACAAACCAGCGTGAGACAACCATCCTTTGGGACAAGTCAACAGGACGCCCTATCTATAACGCTCCTGTTTGGCAGTGCCGCCGTACTGCTGCTATGTGCGAAGACTTAAAAGCGCGTGGCCTTGAAAAGTATGTACGTGAGCACACAGGTCTCTTAATCGATGCTTATTTCTCAGCTACTAAGATTAAATGGCTCCTTGAAAACGTTCCTGAAGCTATGTCAGCACTCGATGCAGGTAATCTCCTCTTCGGCACAGTTGAAACATGGCTCATCTGGAACCTCACAGGCGGCGCTGCTCATCCAGAGACAGCAGTTCACGTAACAGATTACTCAAACGCATCAAGAACTATGATTTTTGATGTTGATAAACTCGCTTGGGACGAATTCCTCTGCAAAGAGATTGGTATCCCAATGAGCATCCTTCCAACTCCTGTACCTTCATCACAGATTTACGGTACAGTGGCTCCTGATATCCCAGGTCTTGAAGGTCTTGCTGGTACACCAGTATCCGGTGCTATCGGTGACCAGCCAGCAGCTCTCTTTGGTCAGTGCTGCTTTAAGAAGGGTATGGCAAAGAGCACATATGGCACAGGCTGCTTCCTTCTTATGAACTCTGGACACACACGTGTTCAGTCTAAGAATCAGCTCACAACAGGTGTAGCTTGGTCTTTAAATGGTGAAACAACATATGCTATTGAAGGTTCTGCTTTTAACGCAGGTTGTACTATTCAGTGGCTCCGTGATGAGATTCACCTCATCGACAATGCCGCTCGTTGTGACGAACTCGCAGAGACAGTTCCTGATACAAACGGCGTTTATTTAGTACCTGCATTTACAGGTCTTGGCGCTCCTTACTGGGATATGTATGCTCGTGGTTGTATCGTTGGCCTCACACGTGGCGCTAACCGCGCTCACTTTGCTCGTGCAACACTCGAAGCACTCGCATATCAGGTAGTTGACCTTATTAAGGCTATGGAAGATGACTCAGGTATTAAAATTGCATCTCTCCGTGTTGACGGTGGCGCATCTGTTTCTAATATCATGATGCAGATTCAGTCCAACTTCCTTGACTGTGAAGTTAACCGTCCAAAGATCGTTGAGACAACAGCCCTCGGTGCTGCTTATCTCGCAGGTCTTGCTGTTGGCTTCTGGGAGAGCACAGACGACATCGAAGAGAACAGACAGGTTGCTAAGATCTTCAAGCCTGACATGGATCCTACAAAGCGCGAAACCATGTACAAAGGCTGGAAGAAGGCTGTTACCCGCGCAATGAACTGGATCGATCCAGAATAAGTTTATTTATTCGATATTGCAGTCCCTTTTCTTTTTAATAAAATAGATGCATACCATATATATATAGGAGTTGTTATTTATGGATAAAAATAATATGGATTTTGAAACCCTACAGCGCTTTATGACCGATGCTTTCACAGCAATCGGCGTACCAGCAGACGAAGCAGCAATTGTCGCTGACGTCCTCGTAGAGTCAGATAAAAGAGGAATCAACTCTCACGGTGTAAACCGTTTCAAGCCAGTATACATTGATAGAATTAACGCAGGCATTCAGTTTGCAAAGACTGATTTTGAAATCGTAAAAGAGACTGAGACTACCGCCATCATCGATGGTCACCACGGTATGGGACAGGTAATCGGTCATCGCTCTATGCAGATGGCTATCGATAAAGCTAAGAAATACGGTATGGGTATGGTTGCAGTTCGTAACTCCTGCCACTACGGTATCGCTGGATATTATGCAACTCAGGCTACTAAGCAGGGTTGTATCGGTATCACAGGTACTAATGCTCGTCCATCAGTTGCTCCTACATTTGGTGTTGAGGGTATGTTCGGTACAAATCCACTCACAGTTGGTATACCAACAGATGAAGAATTCGATTTCGTAATTGACTGTGCTACATCAATTACTCAAAACGGTAAGATTGAATACTATGAGAGAATCGGTGCTGATGTTCATCCAGGTACTGTAATTGACATCGACGGTAACGCTGTTGAAGGTGACGCTGGTGTAGCACTTAAGCAGATTCGTCAAGGCACAGCTGCTCTTACAACTCTCGGTGGTATCGGCGAAGAGTTAGCAGGATATAAAGGATACGGTTACGCTATGGTAATCGAGCTTCTCTCATCTATCCTTGCTGACGGCTGGTACGGTAAGGACCTCGACGGTAAAGATGAGAACGGAAACATCCGTCCATATCACCTCGGCCACTTCTTTATCGCTATCGACACAGACCACTTCCTCGGTGAAGACGCCACACGTAAGAAAGCTGGAGAAATCATTCGCAAAGTTCGTGATTCTAAGAAAGCTCCTGGCCATGACCACATCTATTCAGCTGGTGAGAAAGAATGGCTCATCTATAAGCAGAGACTCGTAGACGGTGTTCCAATCACAGGTCCTGTTCAGAAGGAATTCGAAGCTGTTCGTGATCAGTTCAATCTTCCTTACAAATTCCCTTGGGAGGACTAAGATATGAACTATGCTGAAGAATCATTAAAACTCCACTATGAGTGGAAAGGTAAAATTGAAGTTGTTTCCCGTGCCTCTGTAGACAGCAAGGAAGCACTCTCGCTCGCATATACTCCAGGCGTTGCTCAGCCTTGCCTTGAGGTCCAGAAGGACATCAACAAATCATATGAGCTCACACGCCGTTGGAACACAGTTGCAGTTATAACTGACGGCACAGCAGTTTTGGGCCTCGGTGATATCGGCCCAGAAGCTGGCATGCCAGTTATGGAGGGCAAATGTGTTCTCTTTAAAGAGTTCGGTGGCGTTGACGCCATTCCTCTCTGCATCCGTTCAAAGGATGTTGATGAGATTGTTCAGACAGTTTCTCTCCTCCTCGGTTCCTTCGGTGGTGTAAACCTCGAGGACATCTCAGCACCTCGTTGCTTTGAAATTGAGAAGAGACTTAAGGAAGTATCTGATATTCCAATCTTCCACGATGACCAGCACGGTACAGCAGTTATCACACTCGCTGGTCTCATGAATGCACTTAAAGTTGTTGGCAAGGATATCAACGACATCAAAGTTGTAACATCAGGTGCAGGCGCTGCTGGCATCGCCATCATCCGCCTCCTCATCGCCAGCGGCCTTAAAAATGTAATCATGACAGACCGCACTGGTGCCATCTACGAGGGCCGTGAAGGCCTTAACCCAATCAAGGAAGAGATGGCTAAGATTACAAATAGAAATAAAGAGAAGGGCACTCTAGCCGAAGTTATCAAGGGTGCAGATGTATTCATCGGAGTTTCTGCTCCTGGTACACTCACACAGGACATGGTAAAGACTATGGCCAAGGACCCAATCATCTTCGCATGTGCAAACCCAACTCCTGAAATCTTCCCTGAGGAAGCAAAGGAAGCAGGCGCCGCTGTTGTCTCAACAGGACGTTCAGACTATCCTAACCAGGTTAACAACGTACTCGCTTTCCCTGGTATCTTCCGCGGCGCTCTTGACGTACGCGCAAGCGACATCAACGACGCGATGAAGATTGCTGCAGCCCATGCTCTCGCCGACCTCGTCTCTCCGGACGAACTCAGTGCGGATTACATCTTGCCTGCAGCCTTCGATCCTCGCGTAAAGGACGCTGTCGCTGCCGCTGTTGCAAAAGCCGCTCGCGACTCCGGCGTTGCTAGAATATAAAGTAAATAATAATTATTATTAGTAGTATTATTTAATTATTTTAATAACAAATAACAACTACAACCCAATAAAAAAACTCCCAAGGAAATCCTTGGGAGTTTCTTTTTGTTTAATTAGCCCTGTGAGATAGCGCCAAACTTACACTTCTCAGCGCAAGCACCGCATGCTGAAGCTCATTCTGTATCTGCTTTTACCTCTTCCTTTGCTACAAGCTCTGGAATTGGATCGTTTGAATTGTAGATTGCGTCCTTCTTACACTTTGTGAAGCAAAGACCGCAACGGATACATTGATCCTCATCAATAACGTGAGGATTCTTTACAGTACCCTTAATAGCATTGCTAGGGCAGATACGTGCACAAGCTGTACAACCGATACACTTGTTAGGATCAATTCTAACTGGTGCATCCCAGTCCATGTAGATGGCTTCTTTGCCCTCTTCTGGCTCAGTCTTAACCATATCGATAGCTTCTACTGGGCAAGCTCTTGCACAAACGCCACAACCGATACAGTCTTCAATTCTCTTTGTGAATGGAAGTTCACGTCTCATACCACGACGAGTTACGTGATAAGAGAGATCAAAGAGACTTACTGGGCAGTTATAAAGACAAGCTTTACAACCATAACAATCGTCATATCTAATCTGAGGAATATAATTAGCCATTATCTAACTTCCTCCTTTATGAAATTCTCGATTGGTCCCTCAAGGAAGTAGTTAAGGTTAAGAGCCTCAACTGTCTCAGGAAGAGGCATACCAGTCTTCTCATCGAAGCCAGCATTCTTCCAAGCGTTCATCATCTTAGCGTCGATTGGAACTGTCTTACCAGCATTCTTACCAACCTTAAGAGGTGGCTCACCAACCATACGGCCGTGAGGACGTGAATACCAAGGATCAAGACCCTGCTTGATGTTAAACATATGACGCATTGTAAATACACGTCTACCAATCCACATATAATCATCTGGAGTCTTACCCCAGCCTGTTGCTGCGTCGAGCCATTCGAACATTGGGTATGTTGCTGTACCAAGGATGAAACCGAAGTAGCATCCACCAGCGCCATCAACTACACGTTTAAAGTAAGCACATGCGAGAACCTTAAGTGATTCTTCGTCAGATATCTGCCATTCGCCCTCTTTACCACCAACAAGTACTGCTGGAGGAGCCCATGTAACTTTCTTCCAAAGGTGCATACAACCATAGTAGAGAGAACCACCTGATGTATGACGAGAAGGAGTTGCATCAATAGCGTAGAGAGTAGCCTGCTGTGGGTCTGGACGAGAGTCATGCATTGGAGGCTCTGTACCACCAGCATGAACAGCATACTTAGCAAATTCTGGGCCAAGACGCTCAACTGCCTTCTTACAACCATCAGCGAGTACATCACCGATACCTTCACGGTGGCAAATCTGCTTTGTGAGCTTAATGATGCCTTCAGCATCACCCCAGTGAAGTTCGTATCCTACGTCTTCCTTTGTGAGGAGTCCGTTTTCATATGCCTCGATAGCCATACCTACAACACCACCTGTAGAGATAGTGTCGATACCTGCACGGTTACAATACTCATTGAGGAAGAGCATTGCATCGTTGTCGTCAGAAAGAAGGAATCCAGTGAAGTCCCACTGTGACTCGTACTCTGGCTTATGTACTCTTGAGTAACCCTGGTCGTTATGTTTGATGTGAGAAATATCAAGTTCACCACCACAACCATATACACATGAGTAGCAGTAATAACGGTTTGTCTGAAGCTTAAGCATCTGAGAACCGTCAGTCTTATTAATCTTTCTAATATGGAAGTCCTCTTTCTGAGAACCGCCCCAGTTCTTAATAGGAGCCTCACCTGTCTGAGCAGCGAAGCCAGAAGCACCTGCTGTACCCCATGTACCCATAAGAACTCCTGTGAAAATACCATCTGGTGAAAGCTGAAGTTCTGGAAGGAACTTAGCAACATTCAAAAGACCTGCTGGAACCTGAGGAGGTAAGAAAGCCATGTTTACACGCTTAGCGCACATCTTTGAAAGCTTCTTAATCTCTTCTGGGTTAGCACCAGAAACTGGTCTTGTACCACCGAGAACTAAGCCCTTCAACATCTTGGAGCCCATAACTCCTCCAACACCCTGACGAGCAGCGATACGGCCGTTATCATTACATACGCCAGCCATAAAGCTCTTATTCTCACCGGCCCAACCAATTGTACAAGCCTGTGGTCTCTTCTTACCAGGAACGGTATTCTCTTCTACGAGCATCTTTTCTGCAACTGCAGCATCCTGACCCCAAATGTGAGAAGCATCCTTAAGAACAGGACCGTCATTATCACAATAGAGGTAAACTGGTGTGTCAGATGCACCATGGAAAGCGATCATATCATAACCGCAAGCCTTAATAAATGGAGCAAAAGTACCACCGCAGTTTGCTTCACCAATACCACCTGTAGCAGGTGACTTAGTAACGCACATCCAACGACCTGTAATTACAGAACCTGTGCTTGTTAAAAGACCAGATGTAATACAAAGTACGTTGTCAGGACCCATTGGATCTGCACCAGCTGGAATGTTTCTATAACACCACCAAGCGCCAAGTGCAGCACCGGAAAGGAAATTCTCGTAGATTTCATCATTAATGTAAACATCTGTACAAGTTTTAGTTGTAAGGTCTACCTTAAGGATTTTTCCACAATAACCCTTCATTTTTTCATCTCCCAAATTTATAGTTATTTGAAATGCTTAATATGTTAATATTAGCCGCCACCTGAAGGTGAGAACGCGCTAACAATATCACCATCTTTAAGAACTGTGTCATAAGGAACTTTCTCATAGTTTACTAGGAAAGGAAATACCTTAGTCCACACATAAGGAAGTTTAACAATCTTCATAAACTGCTTAACAGTTGTTCCCTCTGGAACTTCGATATCACCGTTTTTATCCATCTTAGAAAAGTCGCACATTGATGGACCATGAAATTCTATCTTCATTATTCTTCCTCCTTAAAATGTTGTTTTATTTTTTAGACTACGCGCAACGATTCATTATAACTTAAAATAGTATATTAATCAATATAATAGTTAGATATATTAATAACAATTTATAAAGTAATTTTTGTGTTTACTTATACCCTCTCGGTTGTTATAATAGGCATTGTTATTCACGGAAATAAAGGAGAGAACTCCCATGTCAGACAGATATGCTAGACAGATAATGATACCGGAGTTCGGCGAAGACGGACAGCAAAAGCTCCGCGACGCAAGCGTTTTAGTAATTGGTGCCGGTGGACTCGGCACAACACTTATTTACCACCTTGCGGCCGCTGGCATTGGCACTATAGGCATCGCCGACAACGACATCGTTTCTATAAGTAATTTAAACAGACAGTTCATTCACTTTGAATCAGATATTGGAAGCCTTAAAGTGGTTTCAGCTGCTGAAAAGGTTCGTAAGTTCAACAGTGAAATTCAAGTAATCCCACTTGCTACAGCTATCTCTAAAGATAATGCTACAGAGATAATCAGTCAGTACGACTTAGTTGCACTTGCAGTTGATAACGCTCAGGCACGTATGATCGTAAATGAGGCATGTGTAAACCTCGGCATTCCATTTGTTGATGGTGGCATTAACGGTTTTGTTGGAACATCAGTTTTCATCAACCCTCATCACACACCTTGCCTTGCTTGTCTCTACGGCACAGAACTTCCACCCGAAGAACGTTTCAGCGCCATCTCATCAGTTGTAGGAACAGTAGCTAGTATCGAAGCCACATCAGTAATCCAGTACATCTTAGGAATCGACGTTCCACTCGCTGGCAAACTCCTCTACTATGATGGACAGTCAGCCGACTTCGAAAGACTCGACATGAAATTTAAAAAAGGTTGTCCAATCTGCGGTGGCAAAAGAGCCAACAAATAAAACTAAAGCCCAGGAAAATCCTGGGCTTAATTTTTTAATAAGACAAAAAATTAAGGGAACTGGTTGTCCGACCAGTTCCCTTTTTTATCAGGTTAAACTATTCAATTAGTTATGCTTCTTTGTTGCTACGAAAGCAGCACCAGCAAGAACTGAGATAGCAGCCATAGCTGAGAAAGCAGCGTCGCCTGTGTTAGCGATTTCTTCTGCAGCTTCTGGAGCAGCTGCAAGAGCTGTGTTGTCATCAATTACAACTGTATCTGCTACTACTTCTTCTTCTGCTACGATTGGGTTCTCTTCGATAACAGCTTCGTTCTCAGCGATTTCTTCTTCAATAGCTTCTTCTGTTGTTGGGAAGTGAGCTGCGAGGATAGAATCCTGTGAGATTGGCTCAAATTCGTTAGACCAGTTAATTGTCTTAGAATCTGTGATTACGAACTGCTTCTTATAAATCTCACGGCCTGTAAGTGGATCGATGATAAGAACTTTGAAACCATCCTCTGACTCACGTGTTACTGTTACGTCTTCGTCAAGGTTGATGTAAATTCCTGAATCCCAAAGAGCTGTGTAGATGTTGTTCTTAATGTTCTCAAGGTTGAACTGATCAAGAGTTGGAACTGTTGGAAGGTTCCAAGCCTTTTCCCATGTCCAAGCACCATCATCATAAAGAAGATAGTTGTCGAAAAGTGTGTTACCAGATACTGGCTGGATGAGGTGAATTCTGTAACCGAGTGTATCGTCAGCTTCTACCTGAACCTTATAGTCACGACCATAAACAAGGCCTGTGCCCTGGATGCTCTTCTCGATGTTAGCGAGAATGTCTGTGAAGTTAAGTGTAGGAAGAGTTGTCTTCTTATCTGATGAGAAGATGTTACCTACGTTGAATACCTTACCAAGAAGGCTTGTTCCGTCGCTGCTGCCAAGACCAAGTGTAGCAGAAGCTGTTGTTGTAGCAATGCTAAGAACCATAGCAAGTGCAAGTACTAAAGCAATAATCTTTTTCATTTTGTCCAAATCCTTTCAAAATTTGTTAACAATTTACTGTCAAGAATAGTATCTCCCTGTTCTTTACGCGTGCCACTATACCACTTTATAATTAATATGTCAAATCAATTATGAACAAAATATGAACGAAAAATCGCTTTAAATGTAAAAATATTGCGACAGTTCACAATAAAATGACTATTTTTAAGATATTATATGAATATACTGTTAACAAACCCAAAGTTTTCTTTAACCGTTGCAATATTGTGCTAAAAATATCTCCTTTTTTGTCAATTTAATTTGTGCTATCTAACAAAATTTCGAAAAAATTCGCATTTTTAGTGTTTTTTATATGTTTTTTATAGTAAATTCCGGTCAGTGATATATAATAGGTATTAAATAAAGAGCTATTTATATAACATATGCTCTAAAATCTATATAAATTACTATCTTCATATACACATTAGGAGGCTTTTTATGAAAGCATATGAGACAAGCGAACGCTACGAAGGTAAGCTTCGCGAATGCTGTAACTATGCAGCAAGAACCGCTAAAAACTTCGCCACAGGCGACAAAAACTCTAAAAGACAGGCCTGTGGCCCAGACGAAAAAGTTCTTGCCGAAACATTAAAGAAAGACCTTGAAACCTTTACAGATAAGATAACAGAGGATAACTTCACAGCTAATCAGTCTGCCTATATCCTCTCTAACCTATTAATATTCATCTTTATGATTCTCTCAGCTGCAGCTGGTATCTGCGCTTGCATCTTTGAAGCATATGCGCCATATCTTCTCCCAGCAGCTGCCGTTCTCACTTTCCTCTCACTCCTTGCTTACTTTGGAGTTTTCGGGGGTACATCTAAGAACGTTGACGGAAAGAACATCTTGGCCACAAGAAGTCCAGAAAAAGAAGTTAAAAACCGTGTCATTATCGAAGCAAACCTCGATGCACCTTTTAAGAGAAAGTTCTCCCCTAAAGCAACTATCATTTTAAAAGCTGCTACACTCTTTGGCATCCTTCTCTATTTTGCTTTTGATATCGTTTCTCTTCTTATTAATCTTGAAGAGCTTAGCTTTAAAGCATCTGACTACTTTATTTACATCAGTTTCCCTTTAGCGCTCTTCGCATTTATCCCTCTCTTTATTTCTAGAAGCGTAAGCGCCACTTCTTCTTTCCCAGGTGTAACAGATAACCTTATCGGTTGTTACACAGCTGCCGGCGCTTTAAGATATATGTCAGAGATGGATCTCCGTCTTAAGAACACAGAACTCTCTGTTCTTCTTACAGGCGCAAAGAACGCCGGACGCACAGGCTCAAGGACATACTGCAGACTTCACGGCGAAGATGATGCAAAGTTTAACACTGTTGTTATCTCACTAGATACTATTTATAATCCTGACACTATCACAGTATTCTCATCAGGAAAGACTACAACAAATGCTATCGCTAAAGGTGCAGAAAATGCAGGCGTAAACATTTTAAGCACAGTTCCAAAGCACATCAAAAAGAACGGCTCTATGAAAGCATTTAAGAAGAACGGCTATTCATGTGCTACAATCACCACTCTTGAAGAAAACTACCCAGCATTCTTCGGTACAGCAAAAGATAACGAGCAGAACATAAACGTTAAAGCTATAGAAAACGTAATGAAGCTTGTACTTGAAACAGCTTATGCTATTGATGACTAATATCATCTAGTAATTATAAAAAAATTAAAAACCCCACTCAAAAAGAGTGGGGTTCTTTTTTATTTAGCAGCGCGATTTCTTTTCAATGATATCACGAATCTTTGGTTCAGCAATGTTAAGAACTGTATCAGGAAGTCCTGCCATAATGACCTTAAGCATCTCAACTATGCTGTTACTATTAAAGAGATGAACGAGTCCATCTACTGTAGCATCTGACGCAAGTCCCTTAGAGATAGCTGTAAATCTCTTAAGAGGGATTGTCATGATGGAGTTATAGATTACAGCATACATAGCTGGATCATCCTCAAAGAATACGCTGAGCGCAAGGTCGATAAAGGTGTTAATCTTATTTCCTACCTTTGTGTCCCAAAGTTCATCAAGACACATATCCTTTGTTATACGGTCATCAGATCTGTCACCGAGATACTCTGATGGATAAGCACCAAAGATGTCAACAAAGTCCTCTTCAGTTACATTCTTAATATCCGCGTTCCAATACTTAGGAGTAGCATCTTTATAATCTATCTCACCGTTTGCTTCATTTGACTGAACGTCAATAGAAGCTGTGAGACGGATGTCTGCTGAAGAAGCACCAATCATGATGTCATATTCGCCGTCTTCAACTACCCATGCTCTAAGTGTTGGTGAATAATATTCAAATGCGCTGCGGTCGAGCTCAACAGATACAGTCTGGCTGCCACCTGCTGGGATGTAAACCTTAGCAAATTCTTTAAGCTCTTTCTTTGCTCTATAAACAAGTGAATCTTTAAGGCCAACATAAACCTGTGCTGTCTCTGCACCACCAAACGCGCCTGTGTTAGCGATGTTAAATGTAAGAGTAACCTTATCATTTGGAGTGATAGTATTAGCACTTAAAGTTAAGTTGCTGTAGTTAAAGCTTGTATATGAGAGGCCGTAACCAAATGGGAAGAGAACAGGAACGTTTGCCTTCTCATAATAACGGTAACCAACATAAATGCTCTCTTTATAAACGAGGTTATTATCACTTGGTGTCTGATAGTTCTCAGGACATGGTGTATCCTCAAAACTCATTGGATAAGACTCAGGAAGTTTTCCACTAGGAGTAGCATTACCTGTGATAAGGTTATAAAGAGCTGCGCCACCTGCTTCACCGAGGAAGTATGTCTGCATAACTGCGTTTGCTTTATCAAGCCATGGCATTAAAATGCTGCTGCCTGACGCTACAAATACGGCAGTGTTAGGGTTAGCCTGACAAACTGCCTCAATAAGAGCAACCTGTGATTTTGGAAGATCAAGGCCTGTTCTGTCAGCACCCTCAGCTGCATCAATTTCAGCAGCACTTACGAATACAAGTGCAACATCAGAATTATTAGCAGCAGCTACTGCTTCAGAAATGAGTTTATCATCTACCAAATTAGGCTTTTTAATATCATAACCAGGAGCAAACTCATAAGCTAAACCATTCTCAGTAAATGCATCTAAAACAGATACAACTTTATATGAATTGATTTGAGCGCTGCCGTATCCCTGATAGAGAGGTGTCTTTGCACGCTCACCAAGGATGGCGATCTTTGAGTTAGGCTTTACTGGAAGTGCGCCACTGTTTTTGAGGAGAACTGGGCACTGCTCTGCTGCAAGGCGAGCAACTTCATGACCACCGTCGAGGTCACGAGCTGGTGCGTTCTGTTTAAGGTTTGGCTCAGATTTATTAACAAGTTCAGCAACCTTTGAAGCTGCGATGTCGAGATCCTCAGCATTAAGTTCGCCTTTTCTGAATGCCTTCGCAATCTTACGAACGTTGGCATAACCTGAACCGGGCATCTCAAGATCAAGGCCTTCATGAAGGCTCTTAACTCTGTCGTTAGTAGCCATCCAGTCAGAAACTGTGAGTCCTCTAAATCCCCATTCGCCACGAAGAACGTCTTCAACAAGCCAAGAATTCTCTGAGCAATATGTGCCGTTAAGTTTATTATAAGCAAGCATAACTGTCCAAGGTTGTGCTTTCTTAACTGCGATTTCAAAACCACGGAGATAAATTTCACGAAGCGCACGGTCATCTACAAGAGAGTTAGAAACCATACGGCGTACCTCTGTGTTATTAGCAGCAAAATGCTTAAGAGAAGTACCAACTCCATCAGCCTGTACAGCATTAATGAAAGCTGCTGCAAGTTCACCTGCAAGCACAGGGTCCTCTGAGTAATACTCAAAGTTTCT
>DCGF01000109.1:18116-18320 GCA_002314555.1 Ruminococcaceae bacterium UBA1785
AATATTAATTCCAGGTCCTAAAAGAACTGAAACACGATTAGCTTTGCAGTCCTTTGCAAGTGTAGAACCTACATGTGCGAGTACTCCGCGGTCCCAAGATGATGCAAGTGCAACAGCAGATGGGAAGCAGACCGAAGTGATAGTTTTAGCACCCTCCATCTTTCGAAGACCATTAGGGCCGTCGCTCACCATGATAGAAGGCAT
>DCGF01000109.1:18333-18827 GCA_002314555.1 Ruminococcaceae bacterium UBA1785
CATAATAGAAGGCATACCATACTTCACCGGAGCCCAAGTGTGCCAAAAATCAGCACCTGTAACAAGGCGGGCCTGTTCACGAAGTGACATATGCTTTACAAGCTCAATGTAATCCATATTGATTCTCCTCAAATAATTTTGCTATACGATTTAAATATAAACATGAATAAATTATACACATAAGGCCCTTTATAATCAAGGCAAAATAAACTTAAAACGGCAGTGAAAATCACTGCCGTTTCTAAGTATCTTATTCCTCAAAACCATCATCAATTTGGAGAAGACCTTCTGCTGTGCCCATATCTATCTCCGCAACGTTTTTAAGTTTCTTATTAATAATTTCATTTCTGTGCTGTGCTTCGCCGAGTGCTTTTCCTGCCTCGGTAATCTTATTCTGTGCCTTAGTAAGAATGTCTTCAAACTTACCGTACTGTACCTTAGTCACAGCGAGAAGCTCACGAACTTCATTAGCTTTTTCGTTAATAGCGATAGCT
>DCGF01000109.1:18838-19426 GCA_002314555.1 Ruminococcaceae bacterium UBA1785
AGCTCTAAAGCCCATGGCAAGGGAATTTAGAAGAGCTGTGATAGTAGTAGGGCCGGCCACCATAACGTTAAACTCTGTCTGAAGTTTTTCGACGAGGCCGTTCTTAGAAGATGTCACCTCAGCGTAGAGTCCTTCGGTAGCTAAATACATGATGGCAAAAGGTGTGGTAGCAGGTTCATTAATGTAACCCTTTATAGCTTTTGCCTCATCTTTAATACGGGACTCGAGCGCTTTACGAGCGGCCTCCAAAGCAGTGGCATCAGCTACATCAGCAGCTTCACAAAGACGGGCATAATCCTCCATAGGGAACTTACTGTCGATAGGTAAATATGCAAACTTTGAAGAGTCCTCACCGGATGGAATTTTAACAGCAAATTCTACACGCGCAAGTGAGCCCTGCTTAGTGGCAACGTTCTTATCATACATGCCAGGAATAGTTTGATCGAGAATAGATTCAAGCTGAACTTCAGCCCAAGTTCCACGCGCCTTAACATTAGTAAGTATGCGGTTTAAGCTGGTTACGTTAGTAGTGACTCCGGCTGAGAGTTCCTTCATCTCACCGAGGGATTTATAAAGATTCTCAAGCTG
>DCGF01000106.1:0-5913 GCA_002314555.1 Ruminococcaceae bacterium UBA1785
TGCCGTCTTGCAGTTACATATCCTGAAATCGCTATCATGCAGACAAAGGCTGTTATTCGTGCAGCTATCAACGTTCAGAAGAATCATCCAGACTGGAACGTTAAGCCAGAAATCATGATTCCACTTGTTGGCGACGTTAAGGAACTTAAGTATGTTAAGAAGTTCGTAGTTGAGACAGCTGATGCTGAAATTGCAGCTGCTGGTTCTTCCCTTAAGTACGAAGTAGGTACTATGATCGAGATTCCACGTGCTGCTCTTACAGCTGATGAAATCGCTGCTAACGCTGATTTCTTCTGCTTCGGCACAAACGATCTTACACAGATGACATACGGCTTCAGCCGTGATGACGCTGGTAAGTTCCTCGATTCTTACTATGATGCTAAGATCTTTGAGAACGATCCATTTGCAAAACTCGACCAGAGCGGTGTTGGCAAACTTATGGATATGTGCTTGAAACTTGGTAAGCCAGTTAACCCAGCACTTCACTGTGGTATCTGTGGTGAGCACGGTGGCGACCCAACATCTGTTGAGTTCTGCCATACTCTTGGCCTTGACTATGTTTCATGTTCTCCATTCCGTGTACCAATCGCACGTCTTGCTGCTGCTCAGGCTGCAATTAAAGAGAACGCATAAGTTTAATAATAAACTCCCAGTCCAAAAGGGCTGGGAGTTTTATTTTTTGATAATATATTGTCATTTTAAATGGTTGTTATTTAATTTTTAATGGTATAAAATAATTGTATTATTATATATACAGGAGAAGTACTTTGGACGCTAAAAAAAGGCATGTTTTGTTTTGGGCTTTTGCTCAATACATCGATCAACCACTTATGAAAATCCTCTATAATTTAGAGGCTGAAAAATGTGAATATGAAGGTCCGGCGCTTATTATTGCAAATCATAGCAATGATTTGGATCCATTAATAATGGCGGCGTGTTTCCCTAAAAATCAGATGTACTTTGTAGCATCAGAGCATATTTTTAGACTTGGTCTTGTATCAAAGATTTTTGAATTCTTTGTTGCACCTATCCCTAGAAAGAAGGCATCATCTGGCGCGGATACCGTTAAGGCTTGCCTTCGTAACCTTAAGGCCGGAAACGGCGTAGCGCTTATGGCCGAAGGTGAGGCAACATGGGATGGACGCTCAATAGATGCCTTCTCAGCGACAGGTAAACTTGCAAAGTCATCAGGCGCATCGTTGATTACAGTAAAAATTACTGGCGCTTATCTTTCAAACCCTCGTTGGGGTAGAAAGAATAGACGTGGTAAAGTTAAAATTGCTCCAGTACATATCTACACTCCTGAGGAACTCGATGGCATGACAGCTGCAGAGGTTTTAGATGCCATAAATCGAGATATATATGAAGATTGTTGGGAGCGTCAAAAAGAAAATCCTATTAAATTTAAGGGAGATAATCGTGCTGAGCATATCGAGAGAGCAGTTTATCTCTGCCCATCTTGTAAAAGCATAGGTACTATCAAAAGTATAGGAAATGATTTTTCTTGTACAAAATGTAACCTTGGTTCTTCTATTACAGAGTATGGAACTTTTGCAGAAGGATTTAAATTTAAAAATATAGCCGAGTGGGATGAGTGGCAAAAAGAAACTTTAGCGAAACTTGACTTTGAGCCACAGTCGGATTTGGTATATTTTAAAGATAACAACGTAACTTTGACACAGATTTTATCAGGTCATGGCGAGAGTGTTATTGGCACAGGTTTTGAACTTTGCCAGTATAAAGATAAACTCACATGTGGAATGTGCACATTTGATATGGAGACTATTTCTAACATGTCAATAGTTCAAGCAAAGAGACTTTTATTCTCATATAAAGGAAGCTACTATGAGGTTAAGGCAGAAGATATTACTTCTGTTAGAAAGTATCTTGAGTTTTGGAAGAATAAACCTTGGGAGGATAGATAATGGATTTTTCTGATATTGGTGTTTGGACATTAATAATCCAAATAGGAATGATAATGGCCGCTTTGCTCTTTGCTCAATTTATGAGGCAGAGCAGCAAAAAAATTAAGAATTCATTGATGCCAGTTGCGGTTATTGCCGGATTTATTCTTCTTGTGATTAAGTATATATTTAAGGGCTATGGAATAGAAATTATTAACGGTCCTCTTTTTGAGATGATTGTTTATCATGCTATTGCTCTTGGATTTATTGCTATGTCTCTTAGAACTACAGATGATGCCGATAGGAGCGGTGGCACATTAATTGGCGTAAAATCTGGCGCAATTATTGTTAGCACATACTTGGTTCAAGGACTTATTGGTATGGGAGTTTCCCTTGCACTCTGTCTTACAGTGATGAAAGATTTGTTCCCAGCATCAGGACTTCTTCTTCCTATGGGATTTGGACAGGGACCTGGACAGGCGAATAATGTGGGTACTACGTTTGAAGTCTCTGGCATGGCCGGTGGACGAAGCTTTGGTCTTGCTATAGCAGCTTGTGGATATATAGTTGCTTGTTCAGTAGGCGTTCTTCTTATGAACGTATACAGAAGAAAAGGAAAACTCACAGTTAGAGAAAAAGAGAATAAGGCTCAAGAATATTCAGAGGGTTATTTTGAAGGAAAAGATGAGCTTCCTGTTTCGGATTCTATTGATAGACTTTCAATTCAGCTTTCTTTAATATTTATTGTATATTTAATTACATATTTTGTAACAAACGGCCTTACAACTTTGTTTGATGCCTTAGGAGTTGGAAATCTTCTAAATTCTATTCTTTGGGGATTTAACTTTATTATTGGTTCAGCTATAGCTATTCTTGTACGTGTTATTTTCAAAGAAGGAAATAAAAAACATATCATTAAAAAGCAGTATCAAAATAACTACTTGCTAAATCGTATTTCAGGTTTCTTCTTCGATATTATGATTGTTGCTGGTATTGCATCAATCGACATAGAGGATCTTTCGGGATATGCTCTTCCATTTATTCTTATGTGCGTGCTTGGAGGAATTGCAACTTGGTTCTGGCTTATCCTTGTATGTAAGAAGGTTTATGGAGAATATTATTATGAGGGTCTCTTCTCAATGTTTGGTATGCTTACAGGAACTATAGGTTCAGGTGTATTACTTCTTCGTGAAATCGATCCAAACTACGAGACTCCAGCTGCTAATAATCTTATTCTCGGAAGTTCATTTGGAATTCTGTTTGGAGCACCAATGCTTGTTTTGATTGGTATCGCAAAGGCAGGATTTGACAAGACGGTTTTGACATTCGCATTAGTAGCTATTTATCTTGCAGTTTTGTCTGCAGTTATCTTCTTTATCAAACAGAAGAAAAATGAAAATTCAGAAGTAAACGTAGAAACAAAGGAACAATAAGATAAAAATAAACCCGCTCTATTCGAGCGGGTTCTTATGTTGCCTATTAGTTTTTCTTAACGCCGAGAGTAGTCTCTTCGCCGTTAATATTCCAATCTGCAGTGTAACCATCAAGTGAGCCTACGATAATTTCATCGCAGAGAACATCGCCGATGATAGCTGCTTTGTTAGATTCAGCAATAGCTTTAATCTTTTCTGAACCATCAACATAGATGTTGATGCGGTCCATAACTTCAAAGCCTGCATCTTTACGCATGGTCTGTACTTTTGAGATAATCTCACGAACGAAGCCTTCAGTGATAAGTTCCTCTGTGAGAGTTGTATCAATAGCAACAGTAACGCCGAAGTCAGAGAGGCTGTAGAAGCCTTCTGCCTGAGCTGCTTCTACGAGGAGATCTTCCTCTGAGAGTTCAATCTCACCGATTGAAATAGTGATGTGAAGAACACCGTTTGCATCAAGAGCAGCTTTTGCTACTGAGCCATCAAGGTTTTGAAGAACTTCACGAATTTCACTAAGCTGAGGACCGTACTTAGGACCAAGAGTTCTCATCTGTGGCTTGAAGTTGTATGTGAGAAGAGCAGATGTGTCTTCAACAAATTCAACGTCTTTGATATTGAGCTCTTCCTTGATGATTTCTTTGCAGTACTCATCAAGTTCACGGTTTGCTTTTACATACATCTTAGAGAGTGGCTGACGGTTCTTAATGTTTGAACCGTTTCTGCAAGCACGGCCGAGGCCAACGATTTGAAGAACCTCTTCCATATTTGCTTCAAGCTCTGTATCAATCCACTCAGCTTTAACTTCTGGGAAGCTGCAGAGGTGGATTGACTCTGGAGCGCTCTTATCGTTTTCACGAACGAGGTTCTGATAGATGTCCTCGGCCATGAACGGAATCATAGGAGCTGCAGTCTTGATAGTAGTAACAAGAGCTGTATAGAGAGTCATGTATGCATTGATCTTATCCTGTGTGAGCTCTGTTGACCAGAATCTCTCACGGCATCGACGAACATACCAGTTTGAAAGCTCATCGATGAATTCAGAGATGAATTTTGCTGCCTCTGGAATACGATAGTTGTTAAGGTTTTCGTCTACGCCCTTAACCATAGACTGCATCTTAGAAAGACACCATTTGTCCATAACTGAAAGCTTGTCGTATTCAATCTCATATTTAGAAGCATCGAAGTTGTCGATGTTTGCATAGAGTACAAAGAACGCATATGTGTTCCAAAGAGTACCCATTACTTTACGCTGACCTTCTGTAACTGCCTTTCCGTAGAAACGGTTTGGAAGCCAAGGAGCAGAGTTTGTGTAGAAGTACCAACGAATAGCATCTGCGCCATATGTCTCAAGAGCATCAAATGGGTCAACTGCGTTACCCTTTGATTTACTCATCTTCTGTCCATTCTCATCCTGAACGTGTCCAAGAACGATTACGTTCTTAAATGGAGCCTTGTTAAAGATAAGAGTTGAGATGGCGAGGAGTGAGTAGAACCAACCACGAGTTTGGTCAACTGCTTCTGAAATGAAGTCAGCTGGGAACTGTGTCTCAAAGAGATCTTTGTTCTCAAATGGATAGTGGTGCTGAGCAAAAGGCATTGATCCTGAGTCAAACCAGCAGTCTATAACTTCTGGAACTCTGTGCATCTCTTTGCCACATTCAGGGCACTTGATAGTTACTGCATCGATGTATGGACGGTGAAGTTCAATTTCATCAGGGCAGTTATCTGACATCTCTTTAAGTTCGGCAATAGAGCCGATAGCGTGTCTATGTCCGCATTCACATTCCCAAACATTGAGAGGTGTGCCCCAGTAACGGTTTCTAGAAATAGCCCAATCCTGAACGTTCTCAAGCCATGAACCAAATCTACCTGTACCGATTGTTTCAGGGATCCAGTTAATTGTGTTGTTGTTTTTAATAAGGTCGTCTTTTACCTCGGTCATCTTTATATACCATGATTCACGTGCATAGTAGATGAGAGGAGTGTCACAACGCCAGCAGTGTGGATAGCTGTGTTCAAACTTTGGAGCAGAGAAGAGTGTACCTTCTTTATCGAGGAACTTGAGCACTTCTGGATCTGCATCCTTTACGAAGAGACCATCGAAAGGTGTACCACCTGACATGTTACCCTTAGCGTCTACAAACTGAACGAAAGGCATATCATACTTGCCACATACACGTGCGTCGTCCTCGCCAAATGCAGGAGCACAGTGTACGATACCAGTACCATCTGTCATTGTAACGTAGCTGTCGCATACTACGAAGTGTGCCTTCTTGTGCTGCTTTGCAGCTGNNTCACACATTACAAAGTGTGCTTTTTTATGCTGCTTCTCAACAGGAGCTTTTACGCATTCGAAGAGAGGCTCATATTCCTTGTATTCGAGAGCTGAACCCTTCATAGTCTCAAGGATTTCATATGCCTTTTTGCCTTCTTCTTCGTTTGCAAGACAACCGAGTACTGTGTCAAGAAGAGCTGTAGCCATGTAGTATGTATAGCCGTCGGCAGCTTTTACTTTTGCATATTCATCATCTGGGTTAACGCAGAGAGCAAGGTTTGATGGAAGTGTCCAAGGTGTT
>DCGF01000106.1:5939-13755 GCA_002314555.1 Ruminococcaceae bacterium UBA1785
CCAAGGTGTTGTTGTCCAAGCGAGGTAGTATGCATCTTCACCTACTGCTTTAAAACGAACAATAGCAGAACGCTCTTTTAAATCTTTGTAGCCCTGTGCTACTTCGTGAGATGAGAGAGGTGTACCACAACGTGGGCAGTAAGGAACAATTTTAAAGCCCTTATACATAAGGCCTTTGTCATAAATCTGCTTAAGTGCCCACCACTCAGACTCGATAAAGTCGTTGTGATATGTTACATATGGGTTGTCCATATCGGCCCAGAAACCAACTGTGCCTGAGAAATCTTCCCACATGCCTTTGTATTTCCAAACGTTCTCTTTACATTTTGTGATAAATGGCTCGAGACCGTAAGCTTCAATCTGTTCTTTTCCGTCTATGCCGATTTCTTTTTCTACTTCGAGTTCTACTGGGAGACCGTGAGTGTCCCAACCGGCTTTTCTAGGAACGTAGTAGCCTTTCATCGTACGGTAACGAGGAATCATATCCTTAATAACACGAGTTAAAACGTGACCGATGTGAGGCTTGCCGTTTGCTGTAGGTGGTCCATCATAAAATACGTAAGAAGGACCTTTTACTTCTTCTGTTTTTTCAAAGATCTGTGCTTCTTTCCAGAACTTTGCTGTCTCTTTTTCGCGCTCAACAAAATTGAGCTCTGTTGATACTTTTTTGTACATTCTCGTACCTCCTAAGAGCGATGCCTTTATCTTCGACACGGCCCTTTTATTATTAAAGCAAAAAGAGTTTAACATAATACCTTTAAATGGTCAAACATAAATTGACATAAGGTGTATTCGCTAGTAAAATTTATTTATCTTAGAAATGAGGAAAACTTAATGATTATTTTTAATTCAATTACAGAACTTATTGGTAATACACCGCTTTTTAAGCCTGAAAACTATATGAGGGCTCATGGTTGCTGCGCAAATCTTTTGTTAAAGCTAGAGTACTTAAATCCTGCTGGATCTATTAAAGATAGGGCAGCGCTCTCGATGATAGAAGATGCTGAAAAATCAGGTCGACTTAAACCAGGAGGAACAATCATTGAACCTACTTCTGGAAACACTGGAATTGGCCTTGCTGCAATAGCAGCATCACGTGGATATAGGGCTGTTATTGTGATGCCGGATTCCATGTCTGTCGAGCGTCAAAAACTTATGAGGGTGTATGGTGCTTTAGTGGTATTGACCCCTGGTTCTGAAGGCATGGCAGGTGCTATAAAACGTGCAGAAGAACTTCAAAAAGACACTGAAGGTTCAATAATTGCTGGACAGTTTGTAAACTCTGCAAATCCTGATGCACACATCAAAACAACTGGCCCAGAAATATGGGAAGATACTGATGGAGAAGTTGATATCCTTGTTGCCGGAGTGGGTACAGGTGGAACGATAACAGGTGTTGGCAAATACCTTAAAGAGAAGAATAAAGATATAAAAATTGTTGCAGTAGAGCCAGAGACATCTCCGCTACTTTCAAAGGGTGTGGCTGGAAAGCATGGTCTTCAGGGAATAGGCGCAAATTTTGTTCCTGAAATTCTTGATAAGGATATAATTGATGAGATTATAACTGTCTCTGACGAAAAGGCTTATGAAGCTGGCCGTGAAATGGCAACAAGAGAAGGAATACTCGTAGGTATTACATCTGGAGCCGCACTTTTCGCTGCAAAAGAACTTTCAAAGCGAGCTGAAAATGCCGGAAAAAATATTGTTGTAATAATGCCAGACACAGGAGACAGATATCTTTCTACTCCAATGTTTGAATAATTGACTTTTCTTCCATTATTAGATAAAATCTATTTCGATATTTATTGATATTAATCAATGAAAAGGAGATATTAAAATGAAAAGAATTATTGCTCTTGTACTTGCACTTGTTCTTTGCTTCAGCCTTGCAGCTTGTGGCGCTGGCTCAGCTAAGAAAGGCGTAACAATCGGTATCCCTAACGATCCAACAAATGAAGCACGTGCACTCGCACTTCTTGAGAGTCTCGGATACATCACTCTTAAGGATTTAGAGGGTGACGATGTTCAGGCAACAGTACTTGATGTTGTTGAGAATCCATACAACATCACATTCAAAGAGGTTGAGGCTGCTCAGCTTCCATCAGTACTTCAGGATATGGATTACGCTATCATCAACTCAAACTATGCTATTTCAGCTGGTATTTCTCCAATTACAACAGAGGGTACAGATGTTTCTTATCCTAACATCATCGTTGTAAAAGAGGGAAATGAGGATCTTCCAAAGATTAAGGCTCTTGTTGCCGCTATCAACAGCCAGGAAGTAGTAGACTTTATTGAAAAGACATATGCTGGTGCTGTAGTTTGTGACCTTGAAAATGTAACAGCAGATGGTAAAGATGCAGAGGTTGATTATGCAGCTCTTAAGGGCGAAACTATCACAATTGCAGCATCACCAACACCTCACTGTGACATCTTAAAGATTGCAAAGGATATCCTTGCAAAGTATGATATCACTCTTGATATTAAGGAATACACAGACTACGTTCAGCCAAACAACGTTGTTGAGGCAGGCGAAGTTGATGCTAACTACTTCCAGCATATTCCTTATCTTGAGAACTTCAACGCAGAGAACGGCACACACCTTGTTTCTGTTCTCAAAGTTCATCACGAGCCAATGGGCATCTACAGTGCAACAAACGAAACACTTGATGCTATCAAAGGCGAATAATTAATTAAAATAGTGTCGCCGGCCACTTTTCGTGGTCGGCGAATTAATCTATTTAGGTGGGACAAAAATGATTGAAATTAAAAACCTGACCAAAACTTTTAATGCTAGGAATGGTGAGAATAGAACTGTAGAGGCACTAAAAAATGTCAACCTCACTATATCTGATGGAAGCATATATGGCATCATCGGTATGTCTGGCGCCGGAAAAAGTACTTTGGTACGCTGCATAAACATGTTGGAACGCCCAACAGAGGGCTCTGTCATTATTGATGGGGTTGATATGGGCGCGCTTAAAGAGAAAGAACTTCGAGCAAAACGCAAAGAAGTTACTATGATTTTCCAAAGCTTCAATTTGCTTATGCAACGCACATGTCTTAAAAATATCTGTTTCCCACTTGAACTTGTAGGTGTAAAAAAGGCTGATGCTGAGAAGAGAGCTATGGAGCTTCTTGAAATAGTTGGCCTTCCTGATAAGGCAAATGCGTATCCAGCTCAGCTCTCTGGTGGTCAGCAGCAGCGTATCGCTATTGCTCGTGCACTTGCTACAAATCCAAAGGTGTTGCTCTGTGACGAGGCCACATCGGCACTTGATCCAAAGACAACACATCAGATTCTTGAACTTATCAAAGATATTAATAAAAAACTTGGAATCACATGTATAGTAATCACACATCAAATGTCTGTTGTAGAGGAGATCTGTGACAGAGTGGCGATTTTAGAAAACGGTGAAGTTGTAGAAGAGGGCGAAGTTACTGACATCTTCTCACATCCAAAGTCATCTGCAGCTCGTCATTTAGTTTATCCGGATGGTGGTGTTAACCCAGACATCTTAGCGTTAAGGGAAGGTGAGCAGCGCGTTCGCGTAGTGTTTAATGGTGCTGTCGCTACAGAACGTCCTTTAATTGCACAACTTGCTATTGATCTTGGCATCGAGGCTTCCATCCTTGGCGCCAGCACAAAGTCCATAGGCGAACGCGCTTATGGTAATATGATTCTTGGAATTATGGGCTCTAAAGAAAAGATGCTTCGTGCCAAAGAATATTTAGAGGCCGTGCCTGATGTAATTGTTGAGGAGGTGGAGAACGATGCTTAGTAAAGCTTTCACTGCCGAGGCTTGGAATGAAGCTGTTGCTATAATCCAAAGCGAATTCGGTCTTGCAGTTTGGGAAACTCTCTATGTAACTGTTCTCGCAACTGCTCTTGCTATTATCATTGGTCTTCCTCTTGGCGTACTTTTAGTAGTTGGTGAGAAGAACGGTGTCCTTCCTCTACCAAAGTGGTTCATGGCAATACTTGGAGCATTTATCAACATTCTCCGTTCGGTTCCATTCCTTATTTTGATGATTCTCGTTATTCCGCTTACACGTGCTATTGTTGGAACATCAGTAGGTACTATGGCATCTGTTGTGCCTCTTGTTATTGCGGCTTTTCCGTTTATAGCTAGACTTGTTGAGAGTTCTCTTCGCGAAGTGAACCCTAATATAATCGAGATGGCTCAGAGCACAGGTGCTTCGCCATTCCAAATTATTTGGAAAGTAATGATTCCAGAATCTGTACCGTCGTTAATTTCAAACGCCACTATTGCTATCACAACAATTCTTGGTTATTCAGCGATGTCTGGCATTATCGGAGGCGGCGGACTCGGAAAAATCGCTATAAACTACGGTTATTATAGGTATAAATACCTTGTAATGTTTATAGCAGTAATCCTCCTCGTCCTCATCGTAGAAATCTTCCAAAGAATAGGCACAAAGCTCGCAGTGAAGAGCGATAAGAGACTTAAGAACAAGTGATAAAGAGGGCGCAAAAGCGCCTTCTTTTATGCCTTGGTTTATAACGTTATATAACGACTTGTTGACACGTGACTTTTAATGTATATAATGAAGGTGTAATTTGTAATGAAAGGGGCTCAAAATAATGGGTAAATATTTTGGCACTGATGGTTTTAGAGGTAAGGCTGGCGTTGATTTGACAGCAGAGCACGCATTTAAAATTGGTCGTTACCTCGGCTACTATTACGGAAAAAAGCACGAAGGCGCAAAGATTGTAATTGGTAAGGATACTAGACTTTCTTCATATACATATGAGGCAGCGCTCGCATCAGGTATCACAGCATCAGGCTGTGACGCATACCTTCTTCACGTTACAACAACACCTTCTGTTTCATTTATTACTAGAACAGAAAACTTTGATTGTGGTGTTATGATTTCAGCATCACATAATCCTTTCTATGATAACGGTATCAAACTTATGAATGATAACGGTGAAAAGATGGATGATGATCTTCAGGATGAAATCGAGAAATATATCGATGGCGAAATCCCTGAGATTCCATTTGCATCAGAAGATAAGATTGGTAAGACAATCGACTTCTATAATGGTCGTAACCGCTATATCGGATACCTTACAAATCTCTCAACAAAGAGCTTTGAAAACTGCAAAGTCGGTCTTGACTGTGCAAACGGTGCTTCTTGGATGATTGCAAACTCAGTATTCCAGGCACTTGGTGCAAAGACATATGTAATTAATAACGAACCAACAGGTACTAACATTAATAAGGATGCTGGTTCAACTCATATCGATGGACTTAGAAAGTTTGTTGTAGAAAACAACCTTGATGTAGGTTTTGCATTTGACGGCGACGCTGATAGATGTCTTGCAGTTGATGAACTTGGTAATGAGATCAACGGTGACGTTATCATGTATATCGCTGCTAAGTACTTAAAGGCTCATGGACAGCTTCCTTCAAATACAGTTGTAACAACAATCATGTCAAACTTCGGTCTTTATAAGGCACTTGATAAGTGTGGCATCGGATATGAGAAGACAGCTGTTGGTGACCGTTATGTTTATGAAAACATGAAGGCATACGATCACATGATCGGTGGCGAACAGTCAGGTCACATTATCTTCCGTAAATATGCTCATACAGGTGACGGTCTCATCACAGCTATTATGATGATGAACATCCTTGTTGATACACAGCTTCCTCTTTCAGTTTTGGCGTCAGACGTAAGAATGTACCCACAGGTGCTTAAGAACGTTGTTGTAGATGACAAAGACGGAACACTGAACGACCCAGCAGTTATGGATGCAGTTAACCAGTGCACAAAAGAACTTGGTGACAATGGTCGTGTTCTTCTTCGTAAGTCTGGCACAGAGCCACTTCTTAGAGTTATGGCTGAAGCAGGTTCTGACAAAGAATGTGAAGAGAAAGTTGATTTCATCATTGATTCAATGAAGAAATCAGGACATTTAATTGAGGTAAGAAAATAATGGCTGATATTAAAATTATAGATTTGTATGACCTTACTCATACAGTTGCTGCCGATTACCTTAAAGGATTTACATATCCTTGGGAAGCATTATCTGGCATCTCAGATTTAATTTTAGAGATAGGAAAGACACTTGATCTTTCAGAATATGATCATCCAGAAGAGGATGTTTGGATTCACAAAACTTGTAAGGTATGGCAGACAGCATATATCCACGGTCCTTGCATTATTGGCAAAGACACAGAGGTTCGCCAGTGCGCATTCATCAGAGGCTCAGCACTTGTTGGTGAAAACTGCGTAATTGGTAACTCAACAGAACTTAAGAACGTAATCATTTTTGATAACGTACAGGTTCCTCATTATAACTATGTTGGCGATTCAATCCTTGGCTTTAAGAGCCACATGGGAGCGGGTTCAATCACAAGTAACGTAAAGAGTGATAAGCTCAATGTTGTTGTAAACAACGAAGGCGAAATGATTGAAACTGGTAGAAAGAAATTTGGCGCAATGATTGGTGACTTTGTAGAAGTAGGCTGTAATAGCGTACTTAACCCTGGCACAGTAGTTTGCAGAAACTGCAATATTTACCCAACTTCATGTGTTCGTGGTGTTATTCCAGAGTCACACATTTATAAAGATAAAGACAACATTGTAAAGAAAAACTAACTTGAAAAGGAGTATAGTTATGAAAGTTATAGTATGTAAAGATTATTTGGATCTTTCTAAGAAAGCCGCAGACATTATTGATGCAAGAGTTCGCGAACTCCCAACTTGCCGTCTTGGTCTTGCTACAGGTTCTTCACCTGTTGGCATGTATCAGGAACTCGCTCGTCGTTGCAAAGAAGAGGGTCTTGATTTTTCAAAGATCACATCTGTAAATCTTGACGAGTATGTAGGCCTTCCTGGCACACATGACCAGAGCTATAGATACTTCATGGATGACAACCTTTTCAATCATATCAATGTAGATAAGGCTAACACATATGTAGCAAAGGGTATCGGCGATCCAGAAGAGAATCTTAAAGAGTTCAATGCTGTTATCGATGGCGGCGAAACTGAAATTCAGGTTCTCGGCGTTGGTCCTGATGGACACCTTGCATTTAACGAACCAGGCGATGTTCTTTGGGATAAAGCACATATGGAAACTCTTGATGATTCAACAATTGAAGCTAACAAACGTTTCTTTGCATCTAAAGACGATGTTCCAAGAACAGCTTTCACAATGGGTATGGGCCAGATTATGCAGGCAAAGACTCTTCTTATGATTATCTCTGGCAACAAAGTTGAAGCTGCAACAAAGCTTCTTATGGAAGACAAGCTTGATCCACATTGCCCAGCAACATTTATGAAGATGCATAGAGATGCATATGTTTTCCTTGAGGAAGACCTTGCAAATAAAATCGGCTATAAGGGCTAATTTTGATTTGGGGTGGTTTTATGGCTACCAATAACATTAAAAGAGAAAGCGCTATTCCACTCTACGACCAAGTCGTAGATGGAATTAGAGGAAAGATAGAATCTGGCGCCTATAAGATAAACGAAAAAATTCCAACTGAGCCTGAACTCTGCGTGGAATATGGCGTAAGCCGTATCACAGTACGTAGGGCAGTGGAGGAGTTGGAATCGGATGGTCTACTTATTCGACGCCAGGGAAAAGGCACTTTTGTTACTGAGAAAGCTGCAAAAGTTGCGGAGAAAGCTGTAAGAAGTTTTAACGATGCCTGCGCTGCAATAGGTAAAGAGCCTTCTACAAAAGTTATCGGCGCACGAACTGTAAAAGCAACTGTTGAAGACGCAGGTCGACTTAATCTTCCTGAGAATTCAAGGGTTGTAGAAATTGATCGCGTTCGCT
>DCGF01000068.1:0-1273 GCA_002314555.1 Ruminococcaceae bacterium UBA1785
CAACCTCGTTTAGAGGCATCAAAATTCCAGTTGGAGCATTTGGATTTGCGAAGACGATGTTCTTATTTATTCCAACATAGTCTTTATAGTCTATAGTGTAGTCATCCGATAAAGGAATAGTCTCATAAGGGATGTTTCCAACCTCTGCGATTACTTTATAGAATCCATATGTGATATCAGGGAAAACAATAGGGTTATTCTCATCGCAGAATGAGAGGAGTGCAAAGTAGAGAATCTCGTCAGAACCATTTGTCATAAGAACTTGGTTTTCATTTAAACCATATCTCTTGGCGATAGTCCTTGTGAGTTCTTTGCTGTCTGGGTCGGAATAAAGATTCATGTTCCCTGCGGCCTTTGCTACGCTAGCTACAACTTCAGTAGCTGGTGGGAATGGAGACTCGTTTGTATTTAGTTTTATATACTGTTTATCTCTTGGCTGCTCACCTGGAACATAAGCCTTGAGAGTTTCATATTTCTTTGAAAAGAATTTACTCATTTCGTGCCTCTTATTTTTCGTCTCTTACTGTTACTGATTTAGCGTGTCCAGTAAGACCCTCTTTATATGCAAACTTAGCGATTTTTTCTGACACATTTGAAAGTGCGTCTCTAGAGTANNCAAAGCGCATCTCTAGAGTAATAGATATACTGTGACTTCTTAATAAAGTCATCAACTGAGAGTGCACTTGAAAAACGTGCTGTGCCTGAAGTTGGGAGTGTGTGGTTTGCACCGGCAAAGTAGTCACCTACTGCCTCAGGGCAATCACGTCCCATAAAGATTGAACCGGCATGTTTGATGCTATCAAGATACTTAAATGGATCATCGACACAGAGTTCAAGGTGCTCAGGCGCGATTTCATTTGCTATATCTATAACTTTATCTATAGTGTCAGCGACAATTATTTTACCATTGTTGTCAATTGACGCTCTAGCTATCTCTTCACGGATAAGTTCTGGAAGCTGCTTTTCAAGTTCTGCACTAACGGCATTAGCAAGCTCCATTGAATCGGTAACTAAAACTGCGCTTGCCATCTTGTCGTGTTCAGCCTGAGAGAGCATGTCTGCTGCCACATACTTTGGATTTGATTCTTTGTCAGCTACAACCAAAATCTCTGAAGGTCCTGCAATCATATCGATAGATACAAGTCCAAACACCTGCTTTTTAGCTTCAGCTACAAATGCATTACCTGGGCCTACGATTTTATCTACCTTAGGAATAGATTCTGTACCGTATGCAAGTGCTGCAATAGCCTGGGCACCGCCCACTTTAAATATA
>DCGF01000068.1:1344-2011 GCA_002314555.1 Ruminococcaceae bacterium UBA1785
GCTGATGGTGGAGTCACCATCACCACTTCCTCAACGCCAGCAATTTTGGCTGGTATCGAGTCCATCAAAACTGTTGATGGATATGCGGCGGTGCCACCTGGTACATAGAGACCTGCTTTTTCAACAGGCATAATCTTTTGGCCGAGAACTATACCGTTCTCCTTCTTTATCTCAAAGCCCTCTCTTTTTTGAGCTTCATGATATTCACTGATGTTCTTTGCAGCTTCTTTAAGTATCTCTATAAATTCTGGCTCTATAGAGTTTAAAGCCTCATCGATTTCTTCCTTTGTTACTTCGAGGGAAGAGAGGTCTGCCTTATCAAACTTTGCTTCGTATTCAAAGAGAGCCTTATCTCCGTTTGCCTTAACGTTTTCGATGATCTCAGTAACTACACCTTCAACGTTTGACATTGGAGTCACTCTTGCAAAGATTTCAGAGTTTGGCATCTCGCCGTATTTATATATCTTAATCATTTAAGATTACCTACCAATTTTTCAATTTCTTCTGTCTTAAATTTAAAGCTTGTCTTATTAGCGACAAGTCGTGCACTTATAGCACAGACATCCTCTTTAACTTCGAGGTTGTTTTCTCTTAGCGTCTCACCTGTCTCGACGATGTCGACAATTACGTCGGAAAGGCCTAGGATTGGAGCGATTTCGATAGAACC
>DCGF01000068.1:2087-4843 GCA_002314555.1 Ruminococcaceae bacterium UBA1785
TTTGAAAACTTTGTCGCAACACGAAGTGTCTTATTCTTATCATCACGGAAGTCCTTTGGCGCTGCGACTGCCATCTTACACTTTCCGATGTCAAGGTCTAAGAGTTCATATACATCCGGCTCATATTCTAGGAGTATGTCTTTTCCGGCTACGCCAATGTCGGCAGCGCCACGTTCAACATATTTTGCTACATCCGAAGGCTTAACCCAGAAGTAACGAACGCCAGCCTCAGCGTTTTCAAAGATGAGCTTTCTATTCTCCTCATAGATTGAAGGGCAAGGGTAACCAGCTGCTTCAAACATAGAATATACCTTTTCGCCAAGTCTTCCCTTTGGAAGTGCTACGTTAAGCATCGATTAGTTCCCCTCCTTCAAACTTCATAGTTTTCTTTGCTCTGATATTTTCTAAATTTGCACTAACTACTAAGACACTCTGTCCTTTTTCACGAAGAGTAGTTGCCTTTAAATCAAGTGCCTTTAAATCTGCATCAGAGTTATAGATAATCAAAACATCTACATCATATTCGCTTGGTTTATAGAAGAAATCCTCAAGCATGTTTACGTAGAGAGCAAAACCAACTGCCTTTGAGTCTCTCTTTAAGCGGCTCATAAGATTATCATACTGTCCGCCTGAGAGTACGCTGTCAGCGACACCGTTCACAAAGCCGTTAAAGACTATTCCATTATAATAATGTATATCATTTACAACTGAGAAATCGATCTGTGCATTTTCATCGTCAAGAGCGAGCAACACTTTTTCAAGTTCAAGTACTCTCTCATTTCCTGGAAGAAGTTCCTTAAGTTTTGGAAGGACATCCTTTGGTGCGCCGTAAAGGCCGGCGAGAGTTTGAAGTTTATATGCTACATCATCAGGCACGTTATTTGCTTTTAAGATTGCCGCCATCTCGTGTAAGTTCTTTTGACCCATGCAACGAAGAATCTCGTTTCGACACTTTGTTGAAATATCGCATGTGTCAAGGACGTCAGTTAAAATTGAGAGATTCGAGATGTCGAGTTTATATTCGCTTGAAATACTTGAAAGTGTTTTCGCAGCAAGTTTCAAAACTTCTAAGAGACAGTAGTCATCTATGTCACCAAAACATTCAAGGCCCACCTGCTTAATCTCTTTGAAGCTCTGTGAACCCTTCTCTACTCTATATACATTTTCATCGTAGTAAACTTTTGTAACTGTATTCTTCTCATCACTGTTCTTAATAATTGAGAGTGTAACGTCTGGCTTTAATGCCATAAGTTTTCCCGAGAGATCTGTGAAAGTGATGATGTTGTCGGAAACGAGGAAATCCTTATTCTTTACGTAGAGGTCATATTCCTCAAACTTACTCATCTTATACTGTGAGTAACCGTATTCTTTATATGTAGCGCAAAGCTTTTCAGAAAAATTATTCATTATTCATCCTCCAAAGCTTTGATGGCTTTCTTATATCCGCCAGTGCCGTAGTTTAGGCACTTGGCTACACGGCCGATAGTGGCAGANNGCAGAACTTACGCCTACTTCGCCTGCTATCTGCTGATAGCTCTTTCCTTCGCTCAGCTTTATAGCAGTCTCAAGGCGCTGCGCCATATCGGCCACCTCTTTTATAGTACAGAGGTCCTCAAAGAAGTCATAACACTCCTCTTCAGAGCTAAGACTTAGGATGGCTTTAAAAAGTTTACTTGTCGAATCGTTTTTGATTGGTGACATCTCTTTGTCTCCTTTACTACGTTATCGTGCTATCATACTATCACGTTAGTGTGGTAAAGTAAAGCATAAATTTATTATTTTTTAAATATTTTTATTATATAAAGAAAAGCACAAAAAGAAGGTGGCCTAAAAAGCCACCTTCTAAGTCATTAAAAATCTTAGTTCTTTGCTACCTCAATAGCTTCCTTAAGATCAATCTTACCCTCATAATATGCCTTTCCGATAATAGCACCAGGGAGGTTTAATATCTTAAGCATCTTAATATCTTCAAGTGATGAAAGTCCACCACCTGCGATTACTTTAAGGTCATAGTCGAACCACATCTGAATCTCCTTAAAGAGGTCGATAGAGATACCGTTCATAGTACCGTCTCTAGAGATATCAGTGCAGATAACTGTCTTAACACCGAGGTCACGCATGCGCTCACAGAATGTGTATGAGTCAAGGTCAGTCTTAAGTGTCCAACCCTTAATAGCAACACAGCCGTTATACATATCAACTGAAACTGCAATCTTATCTCCGTACTTTGCAAGTGCAGCCTTTAAGAAACCTTCATCTGTAACAGCTGAAGTGCCGAGAATAACACGGTCAACACCAGCAGCGATGTATTTATCGATAGTATCCATAGTACGGATACCGCCACCAACTTCTGTGAAGATATCATCATCAGCTGCAATCTGCTTGATAATATCGATGTTTGGTGTCTCACCAGTTTTTGCACCTTCAAGGTCTACGATATGAAGATGTGTAGCACCGAGGTCTTTAAATTGTTTAGCATAAGCAACAGGGTCGTCACTATATACTGTCATCTGAGTGTAGTCGCCTTTAAAGAGTCTAACTACCTTTCCCTCAAATATGTCTATAGCAGGCATAACGATCATAATAGTTTTCTCCTTTTCTTTCCGCTTTAATATACAACTATACTATAACCCCAAAAGCACAAATAAATAAAGAGAAAAAGATGAATTTCTTTGACATCTTATTAACAAAAAAGACAGTCCATAAAGGACTGTCTTTTTTTCTGGTTGCGGAGGCAGGACTTGAACCTGCGACCT
>DCGF01000068.1:4885-10589 GCA_002314555.1 Ruminococcaceae bacterium UBA1785
CAACTGCTCTACCCCGCGATATCTAAAGTGCTTGTCTATTATATGAGACTTCATATAAAAAATCAAGCACTTTTTAAACTAGATTTAATAAATGTTAATGAATGGGCTGATAAGGCTAAGTGGCATCTTTTCAAAAGCCTCTGGATAATTTCTCTTAAAGATAGCTGGCATGTTCCATGGGTTAATAGCCCAAACGATGTAAGCTACAAGGCCTGTCATAGCAAGGCCAACAATCTTAAAAATAATTTTAATAATCTTTTTAATCATATCAAACATTTTTATGTCTCCCTTATTTTTATCTCCATAACTACCTGAAAGATATTAACACATTCGCTTTTCTAAGTCAATGAAAACCAAATGCCGAGCATCTCTGCTCGGCATTCAGTGTTATGGGTGTGAAAATAAGCGTAATGGGAGACTCTACGCTTAGATCGTACAAAAATAAAGGGACTCCTTTACGTATAAGCAAAGGAGTCCTTAAAACACATCCATAACAAAGATGTTTAAGACTTGTTTTAATCCCCTTTTCAAATACGGAAGGCTAGTTCGTTTCCAAACCGCCCTGTTCAGCCACCATAGCATCCGCCTTAGGCAAACTGACTCGGAGTAAATATTTAGTTCATTAGTATTTTGGCACAACTCAATTTGTATGTCAAATACTATTTATATTATAGTTCTACAAATATAGTTCTATAAAGTAAATTTTTTAGAAGCTAATTCCTTTAAACATGCTAGCAGATGAAGAGTAGTCTGGCTCTGAGCCGTCATCTGTAGGAATATTATCAGGAGCTGCAGCCTGATTTGTGATAGTCATCTTTTCCTTCTTAGGAATAGCAACTACAGTCTTCTTTTCTTTTTTAGCCTTAGCCTTTTTCTTTGACTTAGTCTCATCAAGAGTATATTTATCAGCAGTGGCAACAGCCTTATCTGCTTCTGACTCAAGGAGTGAGAGAGATGCTTCGTAGCCGTTAGCTACACGCTCCTCATAAATCTTCTTAGCCTGGGCTTTACGTGCGTTCTGCTTTTTCTTTTCGAGGGCTTTCTTATCCTTTTCAAGTTTAGCCTTCTCTTTATTTAATGCGGCAAGTTCAGCTTTCTTAGCTTTAGCTGCTGGGATACCAGCAGTGTGATTAGCTTTAGCTATTTCGATAGCTTTACCTGCAACTTCTGAACCTTTAGTGAAAACGAAAGGTGTAACAGCTGTGATGCCGATGATAGCACCTGTTACTGAAGCACCTACTATAGCAGCGGCTGCTGTGATTATAGTCTGCTTTCTAGAGTCGCGTCCTTTCATATAATTATCCCCTTAATAAAAAATACGTAAATATGATACATATTTTTAACCTTTGTGTCAACGTCAAAGGGTATACAAATACTAAATTTTGTGATAAAATTACCCCGTTATTTTGACAAGGAGGAAAGCTATGGCTGACATACTTAAGTGTAACCACTTAAAAAAGCAGTATGGTGGCTTTACCGCTCTTCGTGGAATCAATCTTGAACTCCCCGAAGGCAAAGTTGTTGGACTTCTCGGTCCTAACGGAAGTGGTAAAACTACACTCATCAAACTTGCAAGTGGTATTCTTCTTCCAACAGCAGGTGAAATCACTATTAACGGCATGAAACCTGGCGTTGAAACTAAAAAACTTGTTGCCTATCTTCCAGAGCGTAATTACCTTGACCTCTCAAAGAAGATAAACAAACAAATAGATTTTATGGCGGACTTTTATAAGGACTTTAACAGAGACCGCGCATATGAGATGCTTGACCGTCTCTCGATTGATCCAAAACGTCCTTTAAAAGATCTCTCAAAGGGTAACCGTGAGAAAGTTCAGCTCATCCTCGTTATGAGCCGTGACGCTAAACTTTACCTTCTCGACGAACCTATCGGCGGTGTCGATCCAGCAGCTCGAGACTACATCCTTGATACTATCATCGACAACCACCCTGCGGATTCAACTGTACTCATCTCAACTCACCTTATCGCTGATGTTGAGCCTGTACTCGATGAGTTCGTTTTCATCCGCGAAGGTGAAATTCTTCAGCATTCGACTGTTGATGAAGTTAAAGCCGAAGGCAAAACTGTTGACGGCCTCTTTAGGGAGGTGTTCAGATGCTAGGCAAACTTACAAAACACGAATTTTTAGCATGCGGACGTATTGCTCTTCCAACCTACATCGCTATGCTCGCCCTCTCCGGCATCGGACGTTTCCTCACCTGGCTCACAAGCCGCCAGTACTTAATTGATAACGTTCCAACCACATTCGTAAAGATTATTAAAGTTCTTTCATCCCTCATCTCAACAGTATATGTAATTGCATTCATAGCACTGGTTGTTTTGACTTTGGTATACCTCGTATACCGCTTCTATAAGAACTTCTTCACAGATGAAGGCTATCTCATGATGACACTTCCAGTTCGTCCAGCAAGCCTCATCTTCTCAAAGCTCTTTAACGGTTGGATTTTCATTTTCTTCAGCGCTATTGTCGCTCTCGGTTCACTCTATATAACACTTGGCCACTACGACCAACTCGTAGACCTTGTTGAGAGAATCTTTGATGCAGTTAAGGACGTAGTTGACCGTGAAGGTGATTTCCTTCGTGATGAACTCGGAGTTCCACTCTGGGTATTTGTAGTTGAAGTAGTTATATTCTTCTTCCTACTCATATCTAGATACATCATCTCTTGGTACACATCAGTTGGATTTGGAATGCTCCTCTCAAAGAAGCATAAGGTACTTGGCACTATCATCGCATACATCATCCTTGATATTGCATCCTACATCCTTATGGGTATCTTCCTTGCAGTAGCTACAAGCATTCTTCCAAACTACTATGAAGTACTTGCAGAGAGTGGAGGCAAAGCATTACAGATTACAGTTATTGGTAACTCCATCATTAACTTAATCCTCGGTGCTCTCCTCTTCTGGTTCACAAGCTACATCATGAAGCACAAACTAAACCTTGATTAATTAATAAGTAAAAGGACCACTCAAAACGAGTGGTCCTTTTTTATATGATTTTCTCCTAAATAAACTCAGAAAGAGTTTCCATAAGTTTTGCTATGTCAACAGGTTTTGTGAGGTGGGCGTTCATGCCGGCTTCTTTGGCATTTCGCTTATCCTCTTCAAATGCGTTACCTGTCATGGCGATGATTGGAAGACTAGCTCGGTCTAAATCATCCAAGTTACGGATAGCTCTAGTCGCATCGTAACCATTCATACGAGGCATCTGAACGTCCATCAAAACGAGGTCGTAAAGCGTATCAGCATTCTTAACCATATCAACAGCTATAACGCCATCCTCAGCAGTATCAACTTTTGCGCCTGCATCAGTTAAGATGTCGACTGCGATTTCACGGTTAAGTTCGTTATCATCAACAAGGAGAATAAGCTTTCCTTCAAGAGAGATTTCCTTCTGAACAGCTTTCTTCTCTTCTTTAAGTTTACGTTCTTCTTCAAAGTCTCCCTCGTAGATTTCGTACTCGAGAACAACTGTGAAAGTAGAACCTTGACCATAGATGGACTCAACTTCGATAGTGCCACCCATAAGGTCAACAAGACGTTTAGTGATAGACATTCCTAGACCGGTTCCCTGGATACCTTCAACAGCGGTTGTGTTATCACGCTCAAAAGCATCAAAGATGTGTTCAAGGAATTCAGGTGTCATACCCATACCTGTATCAGATACGATGTACTCAATACGAGCTTTTTCCTTATCGATAGATGGTCTCTCGTTAACAGTTACAGTTACATTACCACCATTATTTGTATACTTAACAGCGTTTGAAATTATGTTAAGTAAGATCTGATTTGTATGGAGCTCATCAGAATATACGTATGGATGTTCAAGTCCGTTATTCTTTATCTTAAGAGTGATGTTCTTATCCTTTGCCATATCACCGATGATGAACTTGAGCCTCTCAAGTGATTCGTTGATATCAACAGGTGTTGCGGCAATATCAATCTTACCGTTTTCAATACGCGCCATATCGAGGATGTCATTGATGAGGTTTAGAAGATGCCGGCTAGATGTTTTAACCTTATCTAAGCTGTCAGCAACTCTTTCCTTATCATCGATATACTTCTCTGCCATATCTGTAAATCCGATGATAGCGTTCATTGGAGTACGGATATCATGTGACATGTTGAAAAGGAATGTTGACTTAGATTTATTAGCATATTCTGCAGATTTTCTAGCTCTTTCAAGTTCCTCTTTTGCTATAAGTTCCTTCTTTGTAGATACATCAGTGTTCTTAATGCCGAAGAGGAACATATCAGCTGGGAGAGCTTTACTGATTGGCTTTGCAAATTTGAGCAAGAAATATGCATATTCGCCTTTATATAGCGCTCTAAAGGCAACATAAAAATCTCCATGCTTTGAAAGCTCGTACTCAATTCTTCCAATAGATACTTCTTCTAAAAATCGCTCTCTATCATCTTCATATACAAAGTATTTTGCAGCAAAATTGATAAAGTCAATAACAGATGTATTCTTATTAATCGGAGCTTTACTTGCTATATATTCATAGTATTTTTGGCCTCGATAGAACGAGAACATCAAATTACTTATATCAACAAGACCTACAACTTTATAGTCATCTGAAAGGCTATCGATGATGGCGCTCTGATAGTTTGTACGCTCTGTTTGGATGATAGTATAGATGTAAACAATGCATATAGTCATCGTCGCATTGAGGACAGGAAGACCACCGTTATAGATTTGGAACACACCACCTGTTAGTGGAATGAAAGAAAGAATGACGATGGATCTTTCTACTGTTCTAGCCTTCTTAAGTTTAAAGCTTGAAGAACTAGCAAATACATCAAGCACACCAAATATCATATATGAATATACGATTATTGGTTGAAGGATATATAGAGGTCCACGAACATAGATATTTCCTTCGCCTATAGTATAGAGCCATCCATCAATAGGTGCTGAAAACGCTAATACCGCTACGATGAAAATTGGCCATGCAAAGAGAATTCTTCTACGGTTGTTTTTCATGAATTTACCATCAATTTGATGGTCAACAAAAACAAGCCATGTATAAGCACAAATTGCAGACGTTCCGAAGTAACATGAGTTTACCATATAGTTAATAGCGATAGGTAATTTTTCACTGCCATCAACTAAAACCCATATTCCATCAAGTGTAAAAACTGCACTCTGAGTGAGGAGCATCCAATACATGATTCTATTATCACGTTTTGAAAATCCTCTACCAAGGGTTGTAATCTCGAGGCTTGCAATAATTCCGGCACAGAGGAGATCAACTACGAAGTATAAGGCTTTGGCTGTACCAATAAGTTCTACCATCAGTCATTACCTCCTACTCTGCAATTTCCGCCTCTTTGCTTTGCTACGAACATATTATCAGTAGCTCTTTGCATAGTATAAGATGTGGAAGTTTTTGCTGTGTGAATAGAATAACCAACGCTTATTCTAAGTCTATCTTTTGGAAGATGCTCAAAAATAGTCATGTTGATTGTCGCAATCAAATCATCAAGTTTATCTTTGACTTCTTTTTCGTTAATAGTGTTGAGGATTAAAGCAAATTTATGCTTTTCCTGTCTTACGAAAATCTCATCCTCATCAATTACACTATGAATCTTCCTAGAGAACACTTCAAATGTCTCAGCACGTGCTTCATGTGAAATAGTTTCAAGCACCTCTTCATTATCGACCGAAAAAGCTACAGC
>DCGF01000068.1:10667-13046 GCA_002314555.1 Ruminococcaceae bacterium UBA1785
GCAAATAACGGTCGTTAAATGCATTTCTCTTTCCAGCTTTATAGAGCTTTTTATTATAGTCATCAAAGAGTTTCTTAGCCTGTTCTTGCTCTTTATCATAGGCGCCGATAGTTTTTCTAATAAGAGAACCAATCGTTAGTACTGCGATAAAGAAACCTGCCACTGTAAATACCGCATCAGTGTGCTCTGAACGAGCTGTTTTCATACCTAAGTTTTCAAAGAAATCATAGTACATATAAAGGACATACCAAGCACCTGTAGTGAGCATTGCAAGACAAAACGCAGGTAATAGCTTCAATATGAAGAACATACAAAAATATGCTTGAATTAAAAGAAGTGCAGCAGCAATCGAAAACCTTCCACAGTAGAAATAAATAATCGGAAGGAATATTACCGCATATATGACATAGAAGAAGATGGCCTTTAAATCCACTCTCTTAATATCAGTCTTACGATGATACACATAAGTGAACGCTATGAACATAAGACCTACGAATAAGACAAGAACTATGTCGTTATCACCAAGCACCATCGCAGAACCGAGTAAGAATAGGAAAAGAATTAAGGTAGCGATAAGTACGTCCTTAAAACGTGCGCTACGTACTTCAATATTAAACTGTGCTTTATTAAACCCATTAAATATATCTTTAAAGCTTTGTGATAATTCAGGATTCATTTATTTTTCCCTCCTTGCCACAAGATTTTCCTCTACGCGACTTAAGAACTGTTCCATTGTCATACCGTGAAGAATTGTAGCTCGTCCAAATTTGAGCGAACCATTTTCAAGCTTTGCAGCCTGTTTTAAAAGTGCAAACTGGGTATTTATCTCAACAATGTGTGTATCAACTTGAGAGACAGTGCTGCAGTCTGGGAGTACTAACAAGAAGCATTTTTTATCATATCGAACGATAAGACTATCTGCAGGCAAAATATCTCTGCAAGCATCAAAAGCATTTACTAGAATCAAGTCGGAAATATACTTATTCTCTTCCGTGTCAGGATCTTCGCTGTCAACCTCAAGTAAGGATATTGAAAATTTATTATTATTATTCCAAGAATCGTTCATTAAAGTTTGAAGGATGCTAAGCCCTGCCTCTTTGTTATATGCACCAGTTAAGCTATCCATAGAATCAAGGGTTTCAAGATTCTCAGTAATCCTTATGGTATTCTCATAGTCAAGCTTAAATACGTAAACAAATATACGAGCAAGGAAAGCTATGTAGAAACTTGCCATAGCTATTCCATAATAGAAGATAGGCGTTTGGATACCAGGAGTTGCATAATTTATAAAGTACTGTGGAGTATAGAAAGAAAGGATAATTAAAGTCGCATAGATAGTGTTTTGGATAGCAATAACAATTATTTCCGCAAGGATGTTCTTAATTAAAACATATGACTGGATTACTGTTAAAACGAACATAACGAGACCAAGACCATAGACAGTGCCCATGGTACAAAAATACAGTGGTACTACAAAAAACACATTTATTAGGTGCGTTATTGCTACAATCCACTCATATATTTCCTGATTTAATATCGCTATTATTGTTCCAAGGATTGGAACCAGGATCAAAAGCGCACTCATTATGTTTCCGTAATATCCCTCTGTTGGATAAAGGAAAGAACAAATAAGTACAAAAATGCCGGCTACAACTTGACCGACATTGTTAATGTTAAAAATGATTAGTGTTCTCGGGTAGTTTTTACTCCAGAGTTTCTTGGTGATGTAATCAAGAACCCTATCCAATACGCATCCCTTTCCTCTCTATATAAAAATATAAATATACGAATATATAATAACATATTCACTTTATTATTTTAAATTGATAAAGTATTACAAGTTTTTATAGTTTTCTTGTCTATTATGCCTACTCTTTTTCTGCGGCGGCGAGAATCATAAGAGCATGTTTTAAAGTTTTAATAGTCTCATCTTGACCTAAAACTTTAACTGAGACATAAGGCTTCGAGCCGCCTGACACTAGGATTTTACCCTTCATTGTCTCATTTAGTCTAGCAACAGATTTCATGTTTATGTTGTTCCAATAAAGTATGAGGTTGTCACCACGCTGACCGATTTCGTATATGCCGAGGTTGGCAGCTGTGTTACGAAGAAGTGAGACTTCGATGAGGCCGAGGACGGACTGTGGAGGCTCGCCGAAGCGGTCGATAAGTTCGTCCGTTACATCAAGGGCGTCATCGGAAGTTCTAACATCGGCGATACGTCTATAGATAGTGAGCCGGGCAGGTACACTCTCTATGTAACTTTCAGGAATATGTGCGTTAATTTGAATGTCGATAAGGCATTCTTTTTTCTCCTCGATTTTCTTATTCTCTTTGAGGTCTTTGTTTTCAGAGATAGCTTCAGAGAGAATCTTTAAG
>DCGF01000074.1:0-628 GCA_002314555.1 Ruminococcaceae bacterium UBA1785
GAAATCGCAGTAGCAGTTAAAGAAGGCGGACCAGATCCTGCTTCTAACTCAAAGCTTAAGAACGTAATCGCTAAAGCTAAGGCAGCTAACATCCCTAATGATAACATCGACCGTGCTATTAAAAAGGCAGCTGGTGAAGGTTCAACAGCTAACTACGAAGAGAATATCTACGAGGGCTACGGTCCTGCAGGTATCGCAGTTATGGTTGAAACTCTTACAGATAATAAGAACCGTACAGCAGGTAATGTTCGTCACTACTTCGATAAGTGCGGTGGTAATATGGGACAGAATGGTTGCGTATCATTCATGTTCAACCGCTATGGCGTAATCGCTATTGAAAAAGAAGACGTTGACGAAGAGGCTCTTATGGATGCAGCTTTAGAGGCTGGCGCAGTTGACTTCCTCTCAGATGACGAGCTCGTATATGAGATTCGCACAGAGGCAAACGACATCGGTGCTGTTCATGATGCTTTAGAGGCAGCTGGTTATAAGTTCTCCCTCTCAGAAGTTCAGTACATCCCATCAACATACACAAAGATTGAGGGCGAAGATGCTCTTAAGGGTATGGCTAAGATGCTCGATATGTTCGAAGATGACGATGATGTTCAGAACGTATGGCATAACTGGG
>DCGF01000074.1:634-1275 GCA_002314555.1 Ruminococcaceae bacterium UBA1785
ACTGGGAAAACGAAGAAGACGCAGAACAATATATGATGTAAATATAAAACAACAAAAGCCGTGGCTTATGCCACGGCTTTTGCTGTCTAGGGAACTATTTATATGTCAGAGGAATGGGGGCCTCTTAACAACAATTAAGCAACACCTTTAGTCTCTGTTTTAACAAACTTCTTACCAGAGATAACCTTAAGAGGTGCTGGACGGCTAACTGCCTTTTCAACCTTTACAGGGGCTTTCTTAACAGGAGCTTTCTTAGTTTTAAGATCTTTTAAAATATACTTATGAACACAGAACTTAAGGACAGGAGCAAGCTCATCCTCAAAGGCAATAAGCTTATCCTCATTAAGAACTCCATATACTATAAGTAAAATTAAAGCTAATTCAAAAAATACTTTTACTGCAAAACCGAGTGTCATTTTAATACCTCCGAATAATTTCTAACCGAACATTTATTTGATTTACAATTTCATTATACATACAAAAAATCAAATGTCAACAAAAATGTTCGTAAGTTAAATAACGTTGTACCAAAAATAGGACTTAACTTGACAAAAGACTGTTATTCCATTAATATTACAAAGGTTATTTATTATATAAAGGAGGCGAAACTGTGGCTATTGAAAATAATTATTTACCTGAAA
>DCGF01000074.1:1339-3550 GCA_002314555.1 Ruminococcaceae bacterium UBA1785
GTCACATATCTTGCTTTCGATACAGAAAAGAAGACCGCAGTAGAAGTTCATGAGTTTCTCCCAGACACACTCTGTGTCCGTAAAGAGGATTCCACTCACCTTCTCATTAAAAATGATGAAAAGCAGTTTTATGACGCATGTCTTGCATCATTCCTCGACATGTGGAGAAAACTTGCTCGTATGCGCGGTCTCTCCGCTTTAATTTTAGTAGTTGATATTATTGAAGAGAATAATACCGCTTATGCTATCTGTGAGTATACAGAGGGAACTGTCACTCTCCGTGACTATCTCCTTAAATCAGCTGAGGGTTATATCTCATGGGAAGAGGCTAGAATACTTTTCATGCCTGTACTCTCAACTCTCTCAACCCTTCACGGCGCTGGCATTATCCACCGCGGTATCTCTCCTGATACACTATTTGTAGGACCAGATAATAAAATCCGCATCGGCGGTTTCTGCATCTCAGAATCACGTAATGTAAAGACAGGTATCACACCTGAAATCTTTGCTGGTTACGCTCCTGTAGAACAGTTCGGTGTTGACGTTCCATCAGGACCTTGGACAGATATCTATGCTTTTGCTGCTGTCCTCTACCGTTCACTTATCGGCACTACACCTATTGAATCTACTGTCCGTATGCAAAACGACAGAATGATGATCCCAGCTAAATTTGCAGAGCAGATTCCTGCTTATGTAATTAATGCTTTAATTAATGCTCTTCAGATTATGCCTGAGGATAGAACAAAGACTGTAGAGCAGTTCCGTGATGAGCTCTCCGCTTCCCCTACAGCTGCTATCGCAGCAGAGTATGAAGCAGAACCTCTTTCAGAGGACTTGGCACCACAGCCTGAGCGCAGGGTTTCAACTCCTACACCATCTGCTCCAAAGAAATCTGCAGCAGAGATTAAGAGAGAAAACTTAAAATCAGCTCTAAAGGCAGGCGGTATTGCCGCTGGTGTTTTAATTCTCATCTTTATCATTCTCTGTTTCACAGTCCTTAAAGGACATATAGGTAAAAATGCTGGTGAAAGCTCCGACACAGGAAAAGAGACCTCAGCAGTTTCGCCTGAGACAGCAGTAGTAGTTCCAACATTTACTGGAAGAACATATACTAGCATCGCATCTCAAAAGCAGTACTTCAAAGATTTCTCTATTAAGACAAAAGAGGAATATAACACAGAAGTTAACCGTGGTTATGTAATTTCTCAGTCCATCGAAGCTGGTAAAGAAGTTGACGCAGGCACAGAGATCACACTCGTTATCTCTCTCGGCGTTGAGCAGGCAGAGATGATTGATGTAGTTGGAAAGACTTATGACGAAGCAGTTGCTTTACTTAAAGAGGCTGGCTTTGAGAACGTCAAGAAGATCGATATGACAAACGACGGCTCTCACACTAGCAACACTGTAGCATCAACACTTCAAAAAGTTGGAGAACTCTACGATAAGGATGAAAAAATCACCCTTACAGTTTACGTAGAAGCAGAGACCACAACTACTACCACAGCAGCCCCAATCGGCTAAATAAACAAATAAAAAAGGAAGAGTCGAAAGACTCTTCCTTTTCTTTTATTATAATTTTTCTTTTAATCTTTCTCTTACCTTATTTCTGATCTCCTGGCGATTCTTCTGAACCTCAGCCTCATGAGCATCGACTCTCTCAAAGAATTCTTTCTTTGCTTTACGTTTCAGATCCTCAGTAGTAATCTCTCGGTCATACATTGGAATATACTCCTGCTCTGGGCAGATGTTCATATATGCAGGACGGATAATCTTACCAGCGTTTATAAGCTCCTCAAGTCTGTGCGCACTCCAGCCGGAGATACGGGCACAGGCAAAGAGAGGTGTGTAAAGTTCCTCTGGAAGTCCGAGCATCTGATATGCAAAGCCTGAGTAGAAGTCGATATTTGGACAGATGTTTTTATACATCTTACGGCGAGCGGCAATGATATCAGGAGCAAGTCTAGCAACACGCTCACGAAGCTCGTATTCGTCCATAAGACCCTTTTCCTCTGCAAGTTCCTTTACAGCAACTTTAAGCATCTGTGCACGAGGATCTGACTTTGTATAAATAGCGTGACCTATGCCGTAGATAAGACCTGAGTTATCAAAAGCCTGCTTATCAAGAATCTTAACGAGGTAGGCAGACACCTCCTCATCAGATGTCCAGTCTTTTACGTTTGCTTTAATCTCTTCAAACATGTGTACATTCTT
>DCGF01000074.1:3614-6199 GCA_002314555.1 Ruminococcaceae bacterium UBA1785
GAATATGTATCTGTACCTGAAGATGTTACAACGTGAGTGGTGAAAGTTGAGTTGTTACCACCACCGTGCTCAGCATGAAGTACAAGTGCCATATCAAGTACACGTGCCTCAGCTTTAGTAAACTGACTATCAACTCTTAGCATATGAAGAATATTCTCTGAAGCTGAGAGTGTAGGGTCTGGGGCATGAATAAAGAAACTTGCACCGTCGTGGTAGTACTTATATGTCTGATAACCGTACACAGCGAGCTGTGGGAAGAGAGCTATGAGCTCTAAACACTGACGAAGAACATTATCGATAGATGTGTCGTCGTCTTTGTGGTCATATGAATAAAGTGTGAGGACTGAACGTGCCAAAGTATTCATCATGTCACGTGAAGGCGCTTTCATGATGATATCACGGATGAAGTTTGTTGGAAGAGCTCTATAACTAATAAGAAGCTTTTTAAACTCCTCAAACTCCTGCTTGTTTGGAAGTTCTCCAAAAAGAAGAAGATAGGTGATCTCTTCGAAACAGTAGTGGTCATCACTTCCGTGACCCGCTATAAGTTCATCGATGTTATAGCCACGATAACGGAGAATACCGTCAACTTCGCGCTCCTCACCGTTTTCATCCTTTTGGCGTCCCCAAACTTCTGAGATTTCAGTAAGTCCAGTCAAAACACCGTGACCATCAATGTCACGAAGTCCACGTTTAACGTCATATTTTGCGTACAATGAAGTATCTATTGTACTATGTTCAAGTGTAAGTTTTGAGAGTTCTTTAACCTCATCAGGTACAATTGAATAAGTATCAGAAAAATTCAATGTATTAAATACTCCTTTAGTCTAAATTACAGATGATCTTCATGAGATCATAGATTTCGTTCCTAAATACGTCAGGACGAACGAAGAGTCCTATAAATGAGAAGTGATTTCTGTTCTCAACAGGCATCTGATACCAAACGCCAGGCTGACAACGTGAGATATCCTTATATGCTGATGCTGAATCATTAATAGGTGGCATTGAAGCGTTAGTGTTAACGATGCCGTCATTATCATGATCCTTCTTTGTGATAATAGGGAATTCTGGAAGGTAGTTCTCAAAAGTTCCGATTAAAGCTGTAGTAGGAAGTGTAAGACCAGCCTTAAGCTTTGGAAGAGTAACCTTACCCATAATGCTGTTTGTTACTTCACCAGAAAGTGAGAAGTAGTAAACATCTTTAGAAGCAGAAACTTTACTGTTAAGCTTTGACATACCAAAAGCGCCCATATCATAGAAGATGTTATCTTCACCTTTAAGGTATGAATCAAGAGCACTCTCATCAAACTTAAGTTCCTTCTTCTCATCAACAGTTTCAAAGTAAGCTTTTACACCGTGCTGTGAAACTGGAATACCAGTCTTATAATAATAAGGGTCAACATACTTTGAAAACTCAATAGCTGTGTCTACGAGTGTAGCGCCCTTAGCAAATATCTTCTTAGCACCAGGAAGTCTGCCCTCAAATGCTTCAAAGAGTGAGATACCATCATTTACACCGGCGATAGTAACGAGTGCGTGAATCTTATCAAAGAAGCCACCCTTAAAGAGGTCTGAGAGTTCATTTTCAGGTGTTAAAGCTTTTTCATCGGCAGAACCATTTTCAAGAAGGTCAATTAAAAGACGAGCAACAGGCGCACCAAAGCCATGAGCGATGAGTGTGATTTTATCCCAGTTCTCAATCATAGGCTTATTATATGTTTTGCCATATCTACTATGTCCATATTTCTTAGAGTGAGCAGCACCGTAATCTACTGTGCCACCAACTATCTGAGCGTAAAGTTCACAAGTTCTGTCCCAAACACTTGAGAGAAGCTCAAAAGATGCAGTATGGCAATCCATACCCATATCCTTAATTACTTTTCCATAACTTGTTGAGGTCAATCCAAAATAAGGAAAGACCTTATGAAGTACGGTGTCATCACCGTAACCAACTACACCAGGAACTAAAACAACCGGGTATAAGTTCTTATGCTCAAACATTTTAATTACCTCCTACCTTAGGTACGCCGAAAATGATACAGATAAAATGATAACACAATTAAGGTAAAATTAAAAGAACTTTATTTTTATAAGAGAGTAGTATAGAATAAACCCTATGATGTATGTATATTTTTACACCTTGGGATGCAAAGTTAACCAATATGAGACTGAGGCCCTAGGTGAACTCTTCAAAGCAAAGGGTTATGAAATAACCGATGACCCAAAGACCGCAAACGTAATAATCGTGAACTCCTGCACTGTCACAGCAAGCTCTGACCAAAAGACTAGGCAGGCAGTCCGCCGCTTTAAGCGCAACAACCAAAACGCTGTTGTTGTGCTCTGTGGCTGCATGCCTCAAGCCTTCCCAGAGAAGTCGGCAGAGCTTCTCGATGCTGACATCATAACAGGAAACAAAGATCATAAGATGATACTTGATTTGGTTGAGAAGAAGTTTGAATCAATTGAAAAAAATTCTAAAAACAACAACATTCAAGCAAAAAACAAGCCAATTATCGATATACCAAATCATGAGAATGACGAGAAATTTGAGGAGTTCGAGGTTGAAAACTTTGAGGGCAGGACAC
>DCGF01000001.1:0-486 GCA_002314555.1 Ruminococcaceae bacterium UBA1785
AATGTACTTGTTGAAGTAAACGTAGGTGATGAGGACTCAAAGAGTGGACTTGAGAAAAATATGCTCATTGAGACTTGCCACGAAATCGCAGAACTTCCAGGACTTAAAGTAGAGGGCCTTATGGCAATCCCACCAATATGTGAAACAAGCAAAGAAGTGCGTGAATATTTTGCTATTATGTATAAACTATTTATTGACATAAGTAGTAAAAAATTAGATAATACTAATATGCATATTCTCTCTATGGGAATGTCTTCGGATTATGCAGATGCTATTCTCGAAGGCGCTAATCTCGTAAGGGTAGGCTCCAGTCTTTTTGGAGCACGAATATATTAAAAGCGGAGGAACTATTATGGGAAGCTTTATTGACAACATCAAGAAGATCACAGGTTTCGAGCCAGAAGACGAATACGGCGAAGACATGGAAGGCTATGAGGGCTACGAAGAGGAAGATTATGTGCCTTCAAGAGCTCCAGCTTATGCTGA
>DCGF01000001.1:506-667 GCA_002314555.1 Ruminococcaceae bacterium UBA1785
GATTATCAGGCTCCAGCTCCACGTAAGAGTAACGGAAACGTTGTTCCTATGTCAGCAAACAAAGCTATGCTTCAGGTAGTACTTGCAAAGCCAGAGCGTTTTGATGACGCTTCAGCTATTGCTGACCACCTCAACGAGAAGAGAACAGTAGTTCTTAACCT
>DCGF01000001.1:701-6462 GCA_002314555.1 Ruminococcaceae bacterium UBA1785
CGTAGACTTATTGACTTCCTTTCAGGTGTTGCTTATGCAAACGGTGGACAGCTTAAGAGAGTTGCTAACAGCACATTTATCATCACACCTTATAACGTAAGCATCTCTGGTGATTTGCTTGAGGAACTTGAGAACAGCGGTATGTTCTTCCAGTCATAAGTTTGGAATAAATTTATAGGAGTGATTATTTTGCTTACACCTAAGCAGATAAAAGCGTATGATTTCCAGCTTTCAGGTAGAAATGCTTACAAAGCTGCTGATGTAGACGCATTCGTTGACGAAGTATATGAGTCATACGAGCAGATGTTCCGTGAGAACGGTGAACTTGTAAAGAAGTTGAATCTTGTTGCTGACAAACTTCAGTCATATAGAGCTGATGAGGATAACATCAGAAATGCACTTCTCACAGCTGAGCGTATGAAGGAATCTATTGTTGCTGATGCTGAAGCTAGCGTTAAGTCAGTTGTTGAAGAGAGTAAGGCTAAAGCTGATGAAATCGTAAAAGATGCTGAGTCACAGGCAGAAGAGATTCTTCGTGTAGCACAGGCTAATGCTACTAAGCTCCTTGCTAAGGCACAGGAACTCTATGATGACCAAGTAAGCTCTATTAAAGAAGAGGCTGAAAAAGAAGAAGCTCATCTCCTTCATGTTAAAGAGGAATCAGCAAAAGTTCGTGCAGACTTAATCGACTCATATCAGAAGCAGATTAGTATTCTTGAATTCACACCTGACTTCTCAGAAGAGGTTAAAGCAGCTCATGAGAAGAAAAAGGCTGAAGCTGAAGAAAAGGAAAACATCATCGAACTTGAAACTGATGATGAAGAAATAGAAGTAGAAGTTGAACTCGCTGATGAGGACGCCGACGCTGACGTTGAAGAGTATTTGGATGAAGATGAAGACGAATACGAAGACGAAGAAATAGAGGACGAAGGCGAAGAAGAAAGCGAAGAAGAATTCGAAGACATCGACTCTGGCGAAGATCTTTTCGATGAAGACGATGACGACGAAGAAGATGAAGATAAAGATCCATCTCTCTTCTAAGAAAGGCCTAATATGACAGTTACCATAACACTTGTTGTGGTTGCCTTGTTAGTAGGACTCGACCAGTTTACTAAGTTTCTTGTTCTTACTAACGTAAAGCCAGTTGCTGCTGTTCCTTTTATTGATGGAATTATTCAGTTCCGTTATGTTGAAAATACAGGAGCCGCATTTAGCATATTAAGCGAAAAAACATGGCTACTATCAATACTTACAGGGGTCATGATTCTAATCGGACTCCTGTATTTATTTTTGGGAAAAGCTGATAACAAACTCCAATACATCTCGCTAACATTAATTATTGCAGGTGGTCTTGGAAATCTTGTTGATAGAATTTTTAGAGGATTTGTTGTTGACTTTATTGAGTACCTGTTTATGGAATATGCAGTATTTAACTTTGCTGATATTCTCGTTACTGTTGGCGCAGTCTTGTTAGTTGTTTCAGTACTTTTCGTGAAAGAAAAGGAACAAGGTGAGTAATATGGATGGAGATATTCGTACAATCATAGTCGAGAATGACCAAATTGGTGAACGAATTGACACCGTGGTTGCTCTCTCCATCGATACACTTACACGTTCAGCAGTACAGAAACTTATAGTTGATGGGAACGTCTTCGTAAACGAGGAGATAGTAGCCAAAAATTATAAAGCAAAGTCTGGCGACATAATTAAGGTAACCATCCCTGTGCCAGTTCTTCTCAATGTTGAACCACAGGATATAAAACTCGACGTAGTCTATGAGGATGATGACCTTCTTGTTGTAAATAAGCCAAAAGGTATGGTCGTGCATCCTGCGCCTGGTAATCCTGATGGAACACTTGTAAATGCTTTGATGTTCCACTGCGGAGATTCACTTTCTGGGATAAATGGAGTAATTCGCCCAGGAATAGTGCACCGCATTGATAAGGATACTAGTGGGCTCTTAATTGTTGCTAAGAATGACTTCGCTCACCTAAATCTTGCAGAGCAGATTAAAGAACACTCTTTTACTAGAAAGTACAAAGCAGTTGTTCATGGAAATATTAAGGACGACGAGGGAACTATAGACGCACCTCTCGGCCGCAGCCCTAAAGATAGAAAGAAAATGGCTGTCACTGATAAGAATTCACGTAATGCAGTCACACACTTTTCTGTTTTAGAGCGTTTTGGTTCTTATACTTTTTTGGAGTGCAAACTTGAAACAGGGCGCACTCATCAGATTCGTGTCCATATGGCATATAAGGGTCATCCTGTTGCTGGAGACCTCGTATATGGACCGAAGAACACACCAAAGGAATTACAAGGCCAGTGCCTGCACGCTGGACTTATAGGATTTATACATCCGAGGACGGGTGAGTACCTCGAATTCGAGGCACCTCTCCCAGAGTATTTCGAAAATTTTTTAAAGAAATTGAGGGATAGCAAATGAATGCAGAACTTAAGGCAAAACTTCAAAAAGATGCCGTACAGGTTCGTATGAGTGTTATCGAAGGTACATTCAATGCGAAATCAGGACATCCAGGCGGATCACTTTCAGTTTCAGATTTGATGACATATCTCTATATGTACAAACTGAATGTTAAGCCAGAAGACCCACAGTGGGATGACAGAGATAGATTTGTTCTTTCAAAGGGTCATACAGCTCCAGCACTTTATGGTGCTCTTGCTCTTCGTGGTTTCTTCCCACAGGATGAAATCAAAACACTTAGAAAGCCAGGCTCACGCCTTCAGGGTCACCCATCTATGCATATGACTCCTGGTGTTGACATGAGCACAGGTTCACTTGGTCAAGGTATTTCTGTAGCAGTTGGTATGGCACTTGGTGCTAAGATTAATAAGAAAGACTACAGAGTTTATACAATCCTTGGCGACGGTGAAATCGAAGAAGGACAAGTTTGGGAAGCTGCTATGTTTGCAGGAGCAAAGAAGCTTGATAACCTTGTTGTAGTAGTTGATAATAACAACCTTCAGATTGACGGAACAATTGAAGAGGTTAACTCACCATACCCAATCGATGAGAAGTTTAAGGCATTCGGCTTTAACGTAATTAACATCGATGGTCATGACTTTGATCAGATTGATGATGCTTTCACAGCTGCTGAAAACTTCAAGGGCGCTCCTACTGCTATTATTGCAAAGACAGTTAAGGGTAAAGGCGTTTCATTCATGGAAAATCAAGTTGGCTGGCATGGTAAAGCTCCATCAGCTGAAGAATATGAACAGGCTATGGCAGAATTAAAGGAGGCGCTCTAATATGGCAGACGTAATTAAGAAAGCTACTAGAGACGGCTACGGCGACGGTCTCCTTGCACTTGGCGAAAAGAACCCTAACGTTATCGTTATGGATGCCGACCTTGCAGGCGCTACAAAGACAGGCGTATTTAAGAAGGCATTCCCTGATAGATTCTACAATGCTGGTATTGCAGAGGGTAACTTGATCGGTGTTGCTGCTGGTCTTTCACTTTCTGGCATCACAGTATTTGCAAGCTCATTTGCAATGTTTGCTGCTGGTCGTGCTTTCGAGCAGATCAGAAACTCTATCGGCTACCCACATCTCAATGTAAAGATTTGTGCTACACATGCCGGTATCTCTGTTGGTGAAGATGGTGCATCTCACCAGTGTAACGAGGATATTGCTCTTATGAGAACAATTCCTGGTATGACAATTATCAACCCAGCTGATGCTGTTGAAGCTAAGGCTGCAGTACTTGCTGCTGCTGATTATGTTGGTCCTGTTTATATGCGATTCGGTCGTCTTGCAGTTCCACAGATCTTTGATGAAGCTTCATACAAGTTTGAGTGGGGTAAGGGTAAAGAACTCGTAGCTGGTAACGATGTTGCTATTATTGCTACAGGTCTTATGGTTAACGAAGCTCTTATTGCTGCTGAAGCACTTAAAGCTGAAGGCATCAACGCTCGCGTAATCAACATCCATACTATCAAGCCTCTTGATGAAGAAATCGTTTTGAAGGCTGCTAAAGAGTGCGGATGCATCGTTACAGCTGAAGAGCATAGCGTAATTGGTGGTCTCGGTGGAGCAGTTGCTGAAGTACTTTCAGAAACTCTTCCAACACCTATTAAGAGAGTAGGCGTAGAGGACACATTTGGTGGTTCAGGTCCAGCTGTTGAGATGCTTAAGATCTACGGTCTTGATGCTGACCATATTGCAAAGGCTGCAAAAGAAGTTATTGCAAAGAAATAATTTGATTTAAAGGATTTTTGAAATGGAACAGTTTAGTAGAAAAAAACTCAATAAGACTATGGAGTCTTTACAGATTGCAGAGACTCACTTCTTAGGGGAAGGCGTAGCTGATAGAGTTTATCTTCTAAACTACAAAAATCCATACTACCTTGATGATATGTTAAACGAAGGTGTTAGTAACACCTTCGAACTTCTCGTGAAGGCAAGCAAGTATATAACAAATGGCCTGCCACTCCTTATGTGGCCAGGCCGTTTTGCTTGCTCTTCTTTCTCTGCAAAGACTCCAGATGGAAAGAGATATATTGCTAGAAACTTTGACTACAAAGATTCTCCTTGTATGGTACTTTGGTGTAATCCTGAAAATGGTTATAAGAGCGTAGGCATCTGTGACATGCTCTTTATGACCTATGGCTTCAAGCGTACCCCAAAGGACTATAAAGATCGTTTTTGGACTTTAATGGCTCCATATACAACTATGGACGGCATGAATGAAAAAGGCCTTGTTGTTGCAGTATTAGAGCAAAAGGGCAAAGGCACAAAACAGACGACAAGCCGTCTCCCTATAACTACAACACTTGCTATTCGTGCGATTCTTGATAAATGTGCTACCGCAAAAGAAGCTATTGCACTTTTAGACGAATATGATATGCATGATGCAGTTGGTTGCAACTATCATTACCATATTATTGATAAAACGGGCGACGACGTAATTATTGAATATGTTGATAATAAGATGAAGGTTTTAAGACCTGAAGAGGGTAAAGATTATCAATATACAACAAACTTCTTAAAGTCAGCGCCTGAAGGCGACAGAAAAGGAAACTTTGGATACAGTCGCTACTATATGATTCGTGACAACATCGAGCCAAAGAACGGTATTATGACCGAAGATGAAGCTATGTCACTTCTTGAGCATGTAAAACTTGAGTATAGACATAAACTTCTAAAGCATCGTGTGACAAGTCTTTGGAGCGTTATTTATAATATCGATGATCTTAAGATGACTTTCTGTGCAGGTGCAGATTATTCTAAAAAATACTCTTTCACATTAGAACCAGGAACTTGGCAGAAATAAAATTTTAGGACCGCAAAAGCGGTCCTTTTTAATTAATGTCTTGACTTTTTGGGCGAGTTAGCATATGCTAACTATAGTGGTTAGCATATGCTAACGTTAATTTGGAGGACAAATGAGTACTATTTGGTGGATCGTTATAATAACAGCCATTGCAGGTGTAGGTGGCACAGGCCTTGGAGGTCTCATCGGAGCTGTTTTACGTCGTGACTCAAAGAAGGTGGTAAGTCTTCTTCTTTCGTTTGCCGGTGGCGTTATGATGGCAGTTGTATGCTTTGACCTTATCCCTGAATCTATGATGCCTGAGGGAGCAAAAGAACCTATCTCACTTTGGTTTGTGCTCTTTGGTATCTTACTTGGATATGGCATTATCTATTTGCTAAACTTCTTAATTGATAAATCGACTAACCATGAGATAGAGCACATAGATGATGAACATCCGAAGACGGCGGATGACCTCGATGAGCTTA
>DCGF01000011.1:0-7494 GCA_002314555.1 Ruminococcaceae bacterium UBA1785
CTATGAGTTCTGGAAGGTGGTCGATGAGTGAGAGATCTTTTAAGGAAAGATCTGCGCCAAGTCCGCCTGGTGCCGCAAAAGGTAGGCGACATGGCTGCGCACAGAGGCCGCGGTTGCCGGATCGACCACCGAGCATACCTGAGAGGTAGCACTGTCCTGAGACACACATGCAAAGAGCACCATGCACGAATACTTCAAGTTCCATGCTGGTGTTTTCTCTGATTTCCTTTATTTCTTCAAAGCTTAGTTCTCTTGGAAGAACGGCGCGTTTGAAGCCGAGTGCCTCCAGTTCTTTAAAACCGTAGACAGATGTTACACTCATCTGTGTTGACGCGTGAAGTGGCATATCTGGCGCCACTTCGTGACAGAGCCTTGCAATACCAAGGTCCTGAATAATAAGTGCGTCTACGCCGAGGGCGCAGACGCACGAAATTAGTTCAAGTGCAGATGAGATTTCAGCGTCGCTTAAAAGTGTGTTTAGAGTTAAATAAACTTTTACTCCGCGCACATGGCAATATTCGACAGCTTGACGGAGTTCATCCTCTGAAAAGTTGTCAGCGTGGCGTCTGGCATTAAAGTTACCAGCCCCAAGGTATACTGCCTGAGCACCACATCGAACAGCAGCTATGAGAGAGTCCATGCTGCCGGCCGGCGCTAAAATTTCAACCGTGTTATTTATCATTTATGTTTAGAATGTCTTCATTGAAGAGCCACCACGAAGTGACTTAATTTCCTTTTCAAGACGTTCTACGTCGCGCTTTGCAACTTCTGCTTCCATCTTATAACGAGCAGAATCCTCAAGATATTCTTTAATCTGAGCACGAAGGTTATCAGCTGTATCTGTAGCCTTCTTTGCTGTATCAGCATAATCAAGAGATGCTAAAATAGCAGCCTGTGTGATAGAAAGACGGCTGTTATCTTTTACAATCTTAGTCAATGTCTCATCAAGACCGTTTGCTAAATCTAAAACGTACTTTGGATCATCTTCTGTTGTGATGTAGTAATCACTGCCACAGATAGATACTTTTACTTTGTTCTTCTCCATATCTAAAACCTCTCTAATAATAATTAAAATACAAAAAAATTATATCATAATAAATAAATATAATAAAGACTTAAATTTGAGAGCCAGGTCTGTACTGCTTCTTAATAACAGGTACATTTTCAAGCAAGATATAGCTCTTTGCTGGGAGGCGAATGAGGTCACCAGCCACCTCTACACCGTCTGATGAGAAGATATTTGTGATGTCACGAACATCATCAGGTAGAGAATAGTTAACTGTGCTGTCTCCACGGTTTACAAGTACGATGATAGAGAAACTATCATCCCACTGTCCAGTCTTCCTACGCTCATAGCAGATTACGCCATCAGCGGCAGAGATTGGAACAAATTCAGCATCTGCGAATACGTAAGATTTATGCTTTCTGACGTTTCCGAGTGCTCTGTAGAACGAAAGAAGTTCTTCGTCTTTGTTCTGCCATGGGAACGTTTTTCTGTTGAATGGATCCTTACCGCCATCAAGTCCTACTTCATCACCGTAGTAGATTGATGGGAAACCAGGAAGTGTGTATTGAAGTACAGCAGCAATTTTAAGAAGCTTTTTAGCATCCTCACGTTCCTCCTTAGAGAGGATAAGGTTTGCCTGCTGGTCTCGGTCCATATTTTCACAGTCGTAACCAGAAAGTCTTGTTAGGATACGAACTGTATCATGTGTACCGAGTGGGTTCATAAGTGAATCAACTATCTGTTTTGGATAGTTCTCGGTTATAGTTAAAATCTGTTCAAAGAAGTTCTCTGCGTCATCATTTACGATGTAGTCTATGATGGCTTCTTTGAAAGGATAGTTCATAACTGAGTCAAGTTCTGAACCGAGTAGATATTTACGGCGAACGCCGTATGAAGTTTTATTTGAGGCGTCTTCCCAAACTTCGCCGAGGAGGAGGGCGTCTGGCTTGACGGCCTTGATTCGATTTCGAATCTTCATGATGAACTCGTCAGGGAGTTCATCAGCGACGTCAAGGCGCCAACCGTCGGCTCCGAGGAGAAGCCACTTCTCAATAACTCCGCCTTCGCCGGCGATAAAGTCAACGTATGAAGGAGTCTCTTCTATAATTTCTGGGAGGAGTGGAATACCCCACCAAGATTTATACTGGTTTGGCCAGTTTTCAAACTTATACCAAGAATAGTAAGGTGAGTCCTTTGACTGGAAAGCACCTACTGACGAGTAATGGTTGTATTTATTAAAGTAGATGCTGTCGTCACCTGTGTGACTGAAAACACCGTCTAAAATAACTTTTATTCCGAACTTATGCGCCGCAACGCAGAGGTCGATAAAGTCCTCTTCTTTACCAAGAATAGGATCTATGTGTTTATAGTCAGCAGTGTTATATCTATGATTTGAGTGAGCTTCAAAGATAGGATTTAAGTAGATGATATCCACACCGAGAGAGGCGATATAAGAAAGCTGACTTTCGATTCCTTTTAAGTCTCCACCGAAGTAGTCGATGTTCCAAAGGTTAGTCTCTTCATCAGGTGTCCATGCTGGAGTGGCATTCCAAGGAACTATCTTACTGTCCTTTGGCATCATCTTCTTTGAACCGGAGTTATAAAAACGGTCAGGGAAGATTTGGTACATGATGCTGCCCTTCCACTGATTTGCAACAACTTGCTCGCCTGAGTAGACTGTGAGCTGCCATTTATCCTCTGCAGCATCTACATAACCGTTACTGTATTTTCCTTTGTAGATGTAGTGTTTATATCCACCGGATACAAATTCAAAGTGATACCAGTAGAGGCCAGGAACTGACGGTGTGCAACTAACTTCCCAGTAGCATGAACCAAGCCAGGTGTCGTTTGTCTTTTTAAGGTCAAAAGATCTGTTGTCTTGGCCATCTTCTCTCATGATAATGAGAGTTGCACTTTGAAGTTCAAGTCCGCTGTACTGCTCTGGAAGTAGGAGGCGAAATGTGACAGTCTCATTAACTGCTATGGCTCCATATTTACTTTTATAAGCTTTATCTCTTGAGTTATAAATATGCTCAGGCATACTACTGCCTCCCAACTAAAGGCTTATTTTACTGGCTTAACATGCCAGATGTTTTCAACGTAGTCGTTAATAGCTCTGTCTGCTGCAAAGATACCAGCGCTAGCTGTGTTCATGAGTGACATGCGTGCCCATCTCTGCTTATCTTTATAAGCATCCATAAGAGCGGCACGTGTGCTGTGGTAACTAGCAAAGTCAGCAAGAACCATATACGGGTCATGATGGATTACATTTGCGATTTCAGGAAACTGAAGACCGTTAATACCACCGTTGATAAAGTCGATTACACGACGAATCTGTGGGTTTTGGTTAAAGTAACCGTATGAGTCATAGTGATTTTGAAGTTCATTTACTTCAGGGGTCTTCATACCGAAGATGAAGATGTTATCCTCACCGACTGCGTCGTGAATCTCAACATTAGCACCATCAAGTGTGCCGAGAGTTACGGCACCATTTATCATAAGCTTCATGTTACCTGTACCAGATGCCTCTGTACCAGCGAGTGAAATCTGCTCAGAGATGTCAGCTGCTGGCATAAGATGTTCTGCCAAAGAAACGTTGTAGTCCTCAAGGTAAACAATTTTAATCTTGCCGTTTATGTCAGGGTCGTTATTTACGACCTCGGCAAGGTTACAGATGAAACTGATGATTTTCTTTGCCATAAAGTAGCCAGCAGCGGCCTTCGCACCGAAGATATAAGTACGAGGTGTGAAGTCCATATTAGGGTTATCCTTAAGCTCTAAGTAGTTAAGTGTGATGTCAAGAGCGTTGAGGAGCTGGCGCTTGTATTCGTGAAGTCGCTTTACCTGTACATCAAAGACTGAGGAAGGATCGATGTCGATACCTTGAGTCTCTTTGATGTACTGCGCGAAAGCGACTTTGTTCTCATATTTGATCTCAGCGAATTTATCGAGAACCTTCTTATCATCTGCGTACTTCTTAAGTTTTTCAAGTTCCATACCGTCCTTGATAAAGCCAGGACCGATGAGTTTTGTGATGTAAGCGGTGAGCTCAGGGTTTGACTGGCAGAGCCAACGTCTGTGAGCGATACCGTTTGTTACATTAGTAAACTTCTTTGGAGTGATTTTATAGAAGTCGTGGAAGATAGTGTCCTTTAAAATTTCACTGTGGAGAGCTGATACGCCGTTTACGCTGTGGCAAGTTGCCACACAGAGGTTTGCCATACGCACGATGCCGTTTGAGCAGATAGCCATCTCCTCAACCTTACCTGCATCGTGGTAGAGGTCCCAAATGAATGAGCGGTATCGGTTATCAATCTCTTTAATAATCTGATAGATACGAGGAATCAATGTGATCATGATATCCTCTGGCCAACACTCAAGCGCTTCCTTCATTACAGTGTGGTTTGTGTAAGCGAAGGTCTGAGACACGATTTTCCAAGCATCATCCCAGCTGTAACCACATTCGTCCATAAGGATTCTCATGAGTTCTGGAATGGCGAGTGTTGGGTGAGTGTCGTTTATATGAATAGCCATCTTTTTAGGGATGGTTTCAAGTGTCTTATTCTGACGAAGGTGACGGCGGACTACATCCTGCATTGAAGCAGATACAAGGAAGTACTGCTGACGAAGACGAAGGCTCTTTCCTTCTGGGTGGTTATCTGCAGGGTAGAGGACTTTGCAGATAACCTCTGCCATAGCCTGCTGCTCAACCGCGCGGATGTAGTCACCCTGGTTAAAGAGACTCATATCAAATGTGTCAGCGTTTGCCTTCCAAAGACGAAGTCTTGAGAAGCCTTTACCGTCTTTTCCTGGACAGTACATGTCATAAGGTGTTGCAGATACAGAAATAGCATTGTTTGTCTTAGTTACAAAATAACCGTCCTGCCAGCTACTTTCGAGGTCACCACCGAACTGAACGGTAACCTTAAGTTCCTCTTTTGGAGAGAGCCAAACCTCTCCACCAGGGAGCCAGTAGTCAGGGAGCTCTGTCTGCCAACCGTCGATAAGTCTCTGCTTAAAGATACCGCACTCATAGAGAATGCTGTATCCCATAGAGGCATATTCGCCAGTTGCAAGACCGTCGAGGTAGCAAGCTGCAAGGCGACCGAGACCACCGTTACCAAGACCTGCATCAGGCTCACACTCGAAGAGATCATCAAGTGTTACACCGAGCTTTAATGAATCAACAGCTTTCCTTGCTGTCTCTGTGAGGCCGAGGTTGTAGAGGTTGTTTTTTAAAGAACGACCCATCAAAAATTCCATGCACATGTAGTATACGGTCTTAGATGATTTATCCTTCTTTGTTCTCTCGATAAATTCAGCGGAACCGTCGGAGAGCTTCTCTTTTACGATAGTTGCTACAGCTTTATAAAGCTGATTTGTGTCGGCTTGATTAGGGTCTACACCGTAGAGGTGAGAGAGCTTTGATACAATCTCCTGTTTAAACTGCTTTTCTGTCATTGAGTAATTCATTAATAAATGTGCCACCTTATAAATTAAAAATAAAAATATACCTTTGAATTATACAATAAAAGCGCCGTTGGCACAATACCAACGGCGCAATTTAGATTTAAAAATTATTTCTTAATCATGATTTCATCACGGATGAATTTTTCAACTTCAGCCTGTGTGAATACCTTCTTAACTGGGTATGTAGGCATAACCTCTACGAGGCACTCCTTAGCAATCCAAGGAACATCTTTATCTTCGATGCAATCGAATCCCTCTGGGATATCCATACGAGCATTCATAGCCTTAACTTCTGCGATGAAGTTATGAGCCTTTTCTCTGTCGTTTGCACCTGTGATGCCAACATAGTCAGCGATCTCAGCAAGTTTGTCCTCAACATATGGGCCAAGGAAGTCGTCACCGAATACGTGTGGAAGGATTACTGACATAGCAAGACCGTGTGGTACGTGATAGAGACCACCAAGTCTATGTCCGATACCATGAACGTAACCTACGCCGCCACGTGTGAAGCAGAGACCTGCATAGTAAGAAGCGAGGAGCATGTTGCCACGAGCTTCGAGGTCACCACCGTTGTTATAAGCTTTCTCGAGGTTCTCGAAGATAAGCTTAATAGCCTTAAGGCCGTAGTCGTTAAACTTTTTATCGTTGTACCAGATGTTTGTGTAACCTTCAACAGCATGAGTCATAGCGTCCATACCTGTTGTAGATGTGATCTTACCAGGAAGACCAGCACAGAGTTCTGGGTCAAGGATAGCATAACGTGCACGGATGAATGGATCCATGATTGGGAACTTGTTATGAGTCTCAACGTCTGTGATAACAGCAGCGATTGTAGTCTCAGAACCAGTACCAGCTGTTGTTGGAACAGCATAAAGAGCTGGAGGAAGGAATCCGTTCATGCCCTTTGAAGGAAGTGCTACCATAAATGTGCCCTTCATCTTCTTAACTGGACGGTCAGGTCTTGCTACACGAGCAATAATACCCTTTGCACAGTCCATAGGAGAACCGCCACCCACAGCGATAACTGCCTTACAACCGTTTGTGTTGTAAAGGTTAAGACCATCTTCAACGTTCTGAACTGTTGGGTTTGGCTGTACCTCATCATAGAGTGTGTACTTAACGCCAGCCTCATCAAGAGCCTTGAAAAGTCCGTCGAGAAGGTTAAGGCTCATAAGGCCTTTATCTGTAACAACGAGAACGTTGTCTTTGCCCTTCTTCTTTACGATTGCTGGGAGCTTTTTGATAGCGCCAGGGCCATCAACGATTGTTGGATCTGGGAAGAACCAACCCCAAGCATACATTGCGATTGTGAAGATAACTTCGATTGCTCTCCAACCGAGGATCTTCAATTTCCAAATAATATTCATTTTTTTGCCTCCCTTATTTTAATATTATAGGACAACTTTAAGTATATAGTATTTTTTTGGCAAATGCTACTTGGCTTTATGCCGAATTTGATAAAAATTTTTTGACAAATGCGATAAAATCGTTAGATTTTTGTCAAGATGAACAAGGACTTGCAAGTTCAGAAACAAAAACTTGCAAAATTTGTTGACTATGGAGTTTTAAAGTAGTATATTTTTCTCACATTTGAAATTACTTATTTTTAAAAAACTATTTATATAAGAGGGGATTTTAATGAACGAATACATTAATAGCGTAATTGCAAGGGTAAAAGAGAGAGACGGCGAAAAGCCAGAGTTCATTCAGACGGTTGAAGAAGTTTTCTCTTCTCTTGAGAAGGTTATTGAGCAGCGCCCAGATTACGTAGAAGCAGACATCCTTGGCCGTATGGTTGAGCCAGAGCGTTTCATCAGCTTTAGAGTTGCTTGGGTAGATGACGCAGGTAAGGTTCAGGTTAACCGCGGTTATCGTGTTCAGTTCAATTCCGCTATTGGTCCATACAAAGGTGGCCTTCGTTTCCACCCATCAGTAAACCCATCAATCATCTGGTTCTTAGGCTTTGAGCAGACATTCAAAAACTCACTTACAAGCCTTCCAATGGGTGGCGGTAAAGG
>DCGF01000011.1:7547-7739 GCA_002314555.1 Ruminococcaceae bacterium UBA1785
AAATCATGCGTTTCTGCCAGGCATTTATGACAGAACTTCAGCGCCACATTGGTCCAAACGTTGACGTACCAGCTGGTGATATCGGTGTTGGTGGACGTGAGATCGGTTATCTCTTTGGACAGTATAAGAGAATAGTAAATAAATTTGACGGTGGCGTTCTTACCGGCAAGGGCATTCCTTACGGCGGACTCC
>DCGF01000098.1:0-3438 GCA_002314555.1 Ruminococcaceae bacterium UBA1785
ATACTTGGTCTGGCAAAGTTTCCTCTTTTGAGGTCTCACAAATAATGACACCACTTTCTGACATATGAGTAATAAGGTCAGGGAGTGCTGCATCTATCAGTCCCTTACCATAAGGTGGGTCTAAAAGTGCAATATCAAAAGTGTCTTTTGTCATTTTTAAGAAACCAAGACTGTCCTCGTTTTTAACAATACTGTTCTTTTGAAGTTTGGTATGAAGAAGGTTTTCATTTACCACGTTTACAGATGCACGACTGGCATCAACAAAGGTGGCACTGTGAGCACCTCGACTGAGTGCTTCAATACCGAGTTGACCAGAACCGGCAAAGAGGTCAAGCACTCTAGCACCTTCAACTTCAAACTGAATCATGCTAAAAATAGACTCTTTTACTTGGTCAGTTGTAGGGCGTACGTCGAGTCCTTCGAGGGTCTTAAGCTTCATGCCACGGGCAGAACCTGTAATTACTCTCATAATACGCCTCCTTAAATAACAATTAATTATACCATTTAAAGTTCTTTTTTGTAAACAAGGAACTTAAGAGAAATGACGTTTAATATTCACCGCATCTTTTATAGAAATGCCCTTAACTTTTGAGAGGGTATCTATGTCAGCACGCTTAATATTATCGATAGTCTTAAACTCACGCCAGAGGGCTTCAGCCTTCTTAGGTCCTATGCCTTCAATGCCGATAAGCTCACTCTGTTTTGTAGTTTTTTGATGCTTTTGATGATGGTAAGAAATGGCATATCTATGCACTTCTTCCTGGATTCCAGAAACCAATGTGAAGACTTTTCTAGTTGAACTAATCTGTATCTCGCCTCCACTCTTTGTGATAGCGCGAGTCTTATGTTTACCATCCTTAACCATACCAAAAACAGGGATATTAAGGCCTACATTTTTCAGCACTTTAAGTGCAACATTTACTTGGTTTTCCCCACCGTCCATCAAGATAAGATCCGGCAGTATCGGGAATTCATCATCTTCAACATGTGAGAAACGACGAGTAAGCACTTCCTCCATAGCACCGAGGTCATCACCTGGAACGGCATCTTTAATAATAAATTTACGGTATCCCCTCTTATAAGGTGCGCCGTTTTTAAACACAACCATTCCGCCAACTGTATCAAAGCCAGCAGTGTGGCTAATATCATAGCTCTCTATGTATTCAGGCGCCTTTGAAAGTCCTAAAAGTTCAGAGAGTTCAATTACTGCAGAGTCAGCTTTTGATTTAGACTTACGCTGTGCAAGTGCCTCATATGCGTTGTTTTTAGACATCGATATTACTTCTGCCTGACGTCCTTTTTGAGGTAGTAATATCTCAACTTTTGTGCCACGCTTTTCACTGAGCCAATGAGAGAGAAGATCGCTATTTTCACATTCGCCATCAAGCACAACAAGTTTTGGGACATCCTCGTGGCTTTCATAGAAGCGTTCTAGCATCTCACTCCTTGTATTTTCAAGTGATTCGTCGAGTTCAGTGAAATAGTTTGTGCTGCTAGTGAGTTTTCCTTCCATAAAGCGTAGGACATTAAAGCAGATTTCCTCGTCAGCGCGAGCGAGGGCAAAGACNNATCTTTGGTGTCATTGCCAGAAAAAACAACCTTTTGTTTTTCCGTTAAACGCTTAATAGCGTTTATTCGGTCGCGCGCCTCAGCAGCCTTTTCAAATTCAAGATTGTCCGAGTAGTTTTGCATCCTCTCTTCTAGAATGTCGAGGTACTGCTTTGTGCCACCCTTTAAGAATTCGATAGCATCATTAAGAGCCCTGTCGTACTCAGACTTCGTCATCTTACCAGCACAAGGAGCGCTACACTGATTCATATGGAAGTTAAGACAAGGTCTCGACTTTGTCTTAACTGGGAATGTTTTATTACACTGTGGAAGTTTAAAAATCTTTAATGCGGCATCTAATGATTCATTTACTACAAAGCCACTGATATATGGTCCAATGTACGTAGCACCGTCATCTTCACGTCTAAATGCCTTTTGAAGTTTAGGCCATTCCTCATTAGTTACCTTGATATATTTATAGCCCTTATCATCCTTTAAAAGAATGTTATATTTCGGCTTNNAACCGTCATTTACAGGTCTTCTTGTTTTAAGAACCCTTGGGTATTCCTCTCCAAGGCTAACCTTTATGTAAGGATAGGTTTTGTCATCCCTTAAAAGAATGTTATATTTCGGCTTATTTTGCTTAATTAAGCTGCACTCTAAGACAAGTGCTTCATATTCTGAGGCGACAAGGATATGGTCAAAATCATAGACATTATCCACCATACGGCGGACTTTTTCGTTATGCCTCTTCTGTGAGCCAAAGTACTGACTTACACGATTTTTTAAGAGTTTAGCTTTTCCGATATAAATGATTTCGCCCTTATCATTTTTCATGATGTAGACGCCTGGTAAAAGTGGAAGCTTATTCGCTTTATCTTTCAAAAAATCTATACGCTTATTTGAACTCTTTTCAATCATCTATCCCTGCCTCCTTTCACAAAAGATAAAAAGCACACCGCTAATTAAAGCAGTGTGCTCATTTAATTCAAAACTATATTATTCTGCAAAGCCTGATTCAACGAGAGCAACAAGTGCTTCAACAGCTTCTTCTTCATCTGAGCCGCCAGCCATGATCTTAATCTCTGTGCCACCCATGATACCGAGTGAAAGAACACCAAGAAGGCTCTTAGCGTTTACTCTACGCTCATCCTTCTCAACCCAGATTGATGACTTGAATTCGTTAGCCTTCTGGATGAAGAATGTTGCTGGACGTGCATGAAGACCTACCTGGTTCTGAACTTTAACGTCTTTTACGTACATAATATAACCCTCACAATATAGTTATTTATATTTCAATAGAAATTCCATTTGAATTTGACAACATTATAACTTTGAAAAAAGGTGCCGTCAACGAGAAAAATAACATTTTTACTGGTCACAAAAAAGTTCGTGATAGAGGTCAAATATCGACATAGAAAGCATTTAATCTTTGTCGACTTTTCACAGTTTTTTTAGGGTAAAAACACTTGCATTTAATTTTTATTGTCATTTTCAACAAATTTTTCATACATGTCTTGTCGCTTTATTTTGGTACGTTCAAGTGCCTGTTCATTTTGCCATTTGGCCACATTTTCGTGATGTCCAGAGAGCAAAACCTCCGGTACTTCCCTGCCCATCCAAACTGGTGGCCTGGTGTACTGAGGATATTCGAGCAGTCCATCATAGTGGCTTTCTTTTTCAAAAGCCTCATCATTTCTAAGAACGCCAGGAAGCATACGACATACACTGTCGACGAGCACAAGCGCTGGGAGTTCACCGCCGGTGAGGACATAGTCTCCTATGGAGATTTCCTCCGGCTGAAGTTCCTCAATAACGCGCTCGTCGACACCCTCATAATGTCCACAGAGAATAGCGATATTTTCAAGCTTTGAAAGCTCTTTAACTCGC
>DCGF01000098.1:3465-4093 GCA_002314555.1 Ruminococcaceae bacterium UBA1785
CCTGTGTAAGGGTTTTACCCTGAGGAGTCATATATATAAGATGGTATTCTTTTTCGCCGTTACTGGTTAAATCCATATATGCATCATAGATTGGCTGAGCCTGCATTATCATGCCAGTACCTCCACCATACGGTGCATCGTCAACGTGGTTATGTTTATCGGTTGAGTAATCACGAATGTTGTGACAATCAACCTCAACACATCCAGCCTCACGCGCCCTACCGATTATGCTCTCGGAGAGCACAGTTTCACACATCTCAGGAAAGAGAGTAAGTATGTCAATCTTCACGTATTTCCTCCCCCTCATCAAAGATGCCTTTAATAGGACGAACTAAAGCTCGCTCATTCTTTACATCGACAGAAATAACAACCTCAGGGATAGAAGGAAGTAAGTATTCCTTCCCGTCGTTGCCCTTAATCTGCCAAATGTCGGAAGCACCAGTATTAAGCACATCTGTTACTTTACCGTAAATCTTTGACTGATCATCTGCGTCTATAACACTGCATCCAATAAGCTCAGCAATAAAGTATGAGCCAGGTTCAAGCGGTGCTTTATCACGCTCAACATAGATAATTTTTCCGCGAAGTGTATTTGCAGCATCGATATCATTAATGCCTTCAAGTGTCC
>DCGF01000098.1:4100-4784 GCA_002314555.1 Ruminococcaceae bacterium UBA1785
GTTAAGAGCATTATGTTGCCATGAGGACGCGCGCCCAGAACCTTATAAGGATTCTGACCGTTTTTTCCAAGGTATACAGTTTTAAAACTCTTAAAGAACTCAGGTGAGTCACACCAATGCTGAACACGGAGTTCTCCACGAACGCCATGAGTGCTGACAATCTTTCCAAGTTCCAAATACTTTAACAGCATATAATACCTCAATAATAAGTAAACACAGGCAAGCCCAGATTATTACCCAAGCCCGCCTGTACGTTTACTTTATTAATCAATTTCTACTGCTACGTGGGCATCATTTTTGTTAGCTGATGCACGCATAACTGTGCGGATAGCCTTAGCGATTCGGCCCTGTTTACCTATAACTCTACCCATGTCATCAGCTGCAACATGAAGGTGATAAACAGTAACACCGTTTTCGTTTGGCTCATCTACGTCAACTGTAACTGCAGATGGATCATCTACAAGGCCCTGCGCAATTGAAATAAGTAATTCACGCATTATAGGTGGACCTCCAATTATTTAATAGCGCCGCTCTTCTTAAGAAGTGCACGAACTGTGTCTGTTGGCTGTGCGCCGTTTGCCATCCACTGCTGTACCTTTTCTTCATCAATCTTAAGTACTGCTGGTTCCTTAGTAGGATCATAGTAACCGATCTCTTCAATGAAACGACCATCACGTGGGAAAC
>DCGF01000098.1:4812-34215 GCA_002314555.1 Ruminococcaceae bacterium UBA1785
ACTACTACACGATAGAAAGGAGCTTTCTTAGCGCCCATTCTTCTAAGTCTAATTTTTACTGCCATTTTAAAATTCCTCCAAGAATTAAATTTAACTAATTTTGTTACATCCCAAATTTACTGAGATCTAGTCCAGCCAAGCTATTTGGGTTCATATTTTTACCCATACGTTTCATAGCTTTCCTGGTTGATTTTGAGTTCATTTGTTTGAACATCTTTTGCATTTGTCTGAATTGAGCAAGAAGTCTATTAACATCTTCAACCTGCATTCCGCATCCAGCGGCAATACGCTTTTTACGAGAGCCGTTTATGATGTCTGGCTTTTCCCTCTCTCCAGGTGTCATTGATAAGATAATCGCCTGAATTCGGTCAAACTCTCTCTCATCAATTTCAATATCTTTAAGTTGCTTACTAGCGCCAGGTAACATACCGAGCAAATCCTGCATAGGTCCAAGTTTACGAACCTGCTGAAGATTAGAAAGCAAATCATTAAGATCAAACTTATTCTTTCGAAGCTTTTTCTCAAGCTCGATAGCCGTCTGCTCATCGAATTCCTTTTCGGCCTTCTCAATAAGAGAGAGGACGTCGCCCATGCCGAGGATTCGGTTAGCCATACGGTCTGGGTGGAAGACATCAAGGTCATCAATCTTCTCACCTGTGCCGACGAACTTAATCGGTTTACCGGTGATAGCTCTAGCTGAGAGAGCGGCACCGCCTCTTGTATCACCATCAAGTTTGGTGAGAACCAAACCATCAAGTCCTAAGTCATCGTTAAAGGTCTGAGCTACATTAACTGCGTCCTGACCTGTCATAGCGTCGACTACAAGAAGGATCTCATGTGGATGAACTTCTGCTTTGATATTTCGAAGCTCTTCCATAAGCTGTTCGTCTATATGCAAACGACCTGCGGTATCAATAAATACGTAATCATATCCTTGATCCTTAGCCAGTTTGATAGCTTCTTTAGCTATAGTGACTGGGTTGTCCTGTCCCATCTCAAATACTGGAACACCAACCTGTTCACCGAGAATTTGCAACTGCTTAATAGCAGCCGGTCTGTAAACGTCACAGGCTACAAGTAAAGGTCTGTGATTTTCAGACTTCAAACGCTTAGCGATTTTGGCGCAGTGCGTTGTTTTACCTGAACCTTGGAGACCACACATCATAACTATAGTTGGTGGATGTTGCGCGATAGTAAGACGCGTCTGGGTTCCACCCATAAGTTCCGTGAGCTCTTCGTTTACTATTTTGATAACCATCTGTGCCGGTGTGAGGCTTTTCATAACCTCGGCACCTATGGCTCTTTCAGTAACTGCGTTAGTAAAGTCCTTAGCTACTTTGTAGCTTACGTCCGCCTCAAGTAATGCGAGTCGAACTTCTCGCATAGCCTCCTTAACATCAGCGTCAGTCAAGGAGCCTTTGCTCTTCAGTCTGGAGAACGCAGCCTCCAGCCTGTCGGACAAGCCTTCAAATGCCACTACGGTGTACTCCTTTAAACTTCTTCGTTGTTAAGAGTCTGTGCTATGAGTTTAATTCTAACAACTGCTTCGTTAATGTCTCTTGAGAGACCTGTACGCATGTTGCTCTCATTTATTATCTCTGCGCATTCGAGAATCTCATCAATTCCAGCACGAACTTCTTCGAAACGCTTAGCAAGGCCAAGACGCTCTTCCATCTCAAAGAGCTGTCCTTCAGCACGCTTAATAGCATCTCTTACGCCCTGACGAGTAATGCCTTCGTTCTCGGCAATCTCGGCAAGTGACAAGTCGTCGAAATAATAATATTCAATGAAAGCTCTCTGCTTATCTGTAAGCATGTCGCCATAAAAATCAAGCAAAACGTTTATAACCTCAAAGTTTTTTGCCACTATTTGAGCGCCCCCTTTAATCAAATTCCCGCTTTGTGTAAAGTGCTTTTCTTTACACTGTGTTTATTAATTATATTAATAGAGAACCGTATTGTCAAGGTTATTTTTTATCTAAATTTTTCCTCCACAATATCTTGTGTAAAGTTTCAAACTTTTACACAAGAAAACCTCCAAGGCTTATATCCCTTGGAGGCTTTTTAAAAAGTCTAAAGTTTTAAAATGTCTATCCGTATGTTCAAGCGCATAGCCCTCTGTGACGGCGGAAAGTTCAAGTTGCGCCTTATCCGTCAGCGTGAAGTCAAAGACTTTCTTTGACTCACTATAAATGATATGGCGCATGGCCGTCACGGCGCTTATTGAGAGTGGCACCTGCCACGCCGAAAGACCTAGTTTCTCATATTCTGCACTGGTTTGTGGGATATTATCATCTCTACTGTCTCCCACTACACAGTTACTGCAGTGGAGGTTCCCGTTTCTAATATCAAAGTACATTATATCCGATTCAAATGCACCGCATTCCTCACATGCTATAAGGTTCGGCGCATAGCCAGACATGGCTAGCGAGCGAAGCTCTGCTACAGATTTTATCTGTGCGCCGGGCAGTTTCTGCTTTGATAAAAGGAATAGGGAATTTAAAAGAAGTTTTAGAAGTTCTTCACATTCAGCAGTCTCTGGAGCCAGTTCGCCAAAAAGTTCAGCAAGATAAAAAGCGATACTCATATTATCTATGTTTGAGCGAAGATCAAAGAAGACCTCCTTCTCAACAGCTGAAGTTACATTATATGCCTCTGAACCCTTATAGAATACAAAGTCAGAATAAGCTAGAAGACCTGTGCCTGCAAGGTTCTTATTCTTTATAGTTTTTCCACCAGACGCGAAAGCTCGAATAAGTCCATATTTAGATGTTAAAACAGTAATAAGGCGGTCTGATTCTCCGACATTCTGTTCTTTAATTACAAGACCATCTGTCTCTAAATGCATCAGTACCACCTCATTTCTATTTCATAGTTACTATTGTTACTCCGTCCTCTCCCTCGCCGTACATTCCAAGACGGAATTCCTTTACGTGAGGATTCTTTGAGAGGTATTGCTTAACCGCTTTTCTAAGTACTCCAGTTCCCTTTCCGTGAATAACAGTGAACTGTTCAATTCCAGAACGGAGCTGCAAATCAATAAATCTATCAAGTGCTGGTATAGCCTCATCCGATGCCATACCACGAAGATCAATTTCAGTCTTCACTGCCATGTCGAGTTTAGATGTCATGGTTCTCTTTACGGTTCTAGTTCCCTTTGTAGCTTCACGCTTAACTTTGCCCTCAAGGAGTCTAAGGTTTGAAAGAGGAGTCTTACTCTTTATGATACCTGCAGTTACTTCTACAAGTCCTTTCTTATCAGGAAGAGCTGTAACTGTAGCTGTTGTTCCGAGGTCAGCAATTACCACTACATCACCAAGAACTAAATCACGAGGAAGTTCATAATCCTCATCCTGTGCAAGTGCAATAATAGGGTTTGTTATATCGTCAAGTGTTCCTTGATGTTTTTTGATAGTAGCTTTAGCAGAAGCTGAAAGTTCTGAGAGATCTTTTGATTTTTTCTGTTCTTTCTTAAGCTTATCGAGGTCATCAAGGAAGTATGCAGCTTCGCGCTTTGCAGCCTCAACAATCTTCATAGCTTCAGAACGAGCTTTTTCTATTTCATCGTTCTTAAGTTTTTCAACGCTGTTTCTAAGCTCCTCTGCCTTCTCTTTTTCAGCGCGAGCTTCTGCAGAGAGTGCTGCAGCTTTTTCATGCTCATCTTCCATAGCCTTACGAGATGTCTCAAGCTGTTCAATAACATCCTCAAACTGGGTGTTCTCAGCTGAAACCAACTCACGTGCATGGTCAACTACTTCTATAGGCATACCAAGGCGTTCTGATATAGCAAAAGCGTTTGAACGGCCAGGCGCACCTATAAGTAATCTATAAGTAGGACTAAGTGTATCAACATCAAACTCGCAGCAAGCATTTTCTACAAGTGGAGTTTGAAGAGCATAGGCTTTAAGTTCTGCATAGTGAGTAGTTGCAGCAATTTTAGCACCTTGGTTTGCAAGTCTCTCAAGTACGGATATAGCGAGAGCAGCACCCTCGATAGGGTCTGTGCCCGCTCCGAGCTCATCAATAAGTGCAAGACTCTTATCGTCAGCTCTCTTAATAATATCTACTATATTTGTCATATGCGCAGAGAATGTTGAGAGCGACTGTTCAATGCTTTGGTCGTCACCTATGTCGGCAAAGACATCATGGAATATAGCCATACGGCTATTATCAGCAACAGGAATCATAAGACCTGATGCCGCCATAATAGATAAGAGACCGATTGTCTTAATAGATACAGTCTTACCACCTGTATTAGGACCTGTGATAACGAGAGTATTAAATCCCTCTCCAAGTCTAATGTCGGTCGCCACTACTTTCTTTGGATCAATAAGTGGATGACGAGCTTTTTTAATATCTATAATACCTTCATCATTAAGAATAGGTTCAGACGCCTTCATGTCATAAGCAAGTTGTGCTTTTGCAAAGATAAAGTTCAAAAGGACAGCTGCTTCATATGAACGCTTAGTCTCCTCATAAACATCTCCTATCATGCTGGAGAGTTCTGCGAGGATTCGTTCAATCTCATCACGCTCTTTTGACTGAAGTACGCGGATTTCGTTGTTCGCCTCTACAACTGACATAGGCTCAATAAATACTGTTGCGCCACTGTCAGATGTGTCCTGAACTACGCCCGCTACTTCACCCTTATGCTCACGTTTTACAGGAACTACATAACGTCCGTTACGCATAGTGACAATAGCATCCTGAAGAGCGGTTTGATAATGCTGTGAATGTATTATGTGGTCGAGTTGCTCTCGAATTTTATTTTCCTGTCTTTTGAGGGATTTTCTAATGTCAGCAAGTGCAGGTGATGCATTATCCGACATCTCATCCTCTGATAGAATACAAGTATATATCTGATCCTCAACAGTTCTATGAGGAATCAAAGCATTAAAATATCTGTTTATTCCAGTATCGACTGACTCGCATTGGTTATACCAGTCACGAAGAGCTCTTATAGTTCTAAGTGTTGATGCACAGTCAAGTAGGTCCTTCATGGAGAGAATACTACCACTATTTGCTATATGCATAAGACCATTTACATTCTTAAGCCCACCGAATGATGGTCCACCAAATTTAGCAAGAAGAACATAAGCATCTACTGTCTCAGAGAGGAGTTTCTGTGCAGAAGCTAAATCCTTTGCAGGCTTAAGCTCTCGCGCCATATCCTCTGCATCTGCGCAAGAGGTCTGTGCCGCAAGTCTATCTAAGATTTTATCAAAATCTAAACTAAGTAAATGCTTGTCCACTGTCTGCTCCTATTCGTTCTCAAGTCCGAAATTCTTAATTAGGCCCTCACGGTCACGCCAACCCTCTTTTACCTTTACCCAGCACTGTAGGTTGATATGGCAGTCAAAGAATTTTTCCATATCCTGTCTAGCATATGTGGAAACTTTCTTTAACATAGCACCGTTTTTGCCAATGATAATCCCTTTATGTGTTTCGCGCTCGCAATAGATTGTAGCTTCGATATCAAGGATATCGGAGTCGTCTCGCTCGCGCATCTTTTCAATACTAACAGCCACACCGTGAGGTACTTCCTTATCCAAAAGACGTAGAAGTTTCTCCCTAATTATCTCCCCTGCAATAACCCTTTCAGGTTGATCTGTCAAAGTGTCATCTGGGAAGAAATGAACTGATGGCTGTGCTAGATTTTCAAGCTCATCAAGGAGTTCCTCAACAGCAGTGCCTTTTACTGCTGAGATAGGAACTATAGCCTCAAAATCATAGAGTTCATTAAACTGCATGATACGAGCTAATATTTCGCTCATATCCTTTAGCATATCAATTTTATTTATAGCTAAAATTACAGGTATATTGAGTTTCTTAAACTTTTCGATAAGTTCAAGTTCGCCAGGCTTTATGTCTCCCTCTGCCTCGACAACAAAGAGGCAGGCGTCCACACCGCCGATGCTGTCTGTCACAGCCTTCACCATGTTCTCACCGAGTTTATTTTTTGGTCGGTGATAACCTGGTGTGTCGGTGAAGACAAGTTGACAGGCGCCCCTTGTGAGGACGCCCATAATCTTCGTTCTTGTTGTCTGTGGTTTGCTTGAAACAATAGCAATCTTTGTACCAAGAATGTTATTAAGAAGCGATGATTTGCCAACATTTGGACAACCTACAATCGCTATAAATGCTGTAGTTGTATTCTGCATTATTCGTCTCCCATGTAATAGCTTCCGTCACGCTTAAGGCCAAGTTCTGTTAGAGCCTGCTCTTCCTTCTCACGCATACGAAGGAGTTCGAGACCACCGTTTTCATGGTCATATCCAAGAAGATGAAGCATAGAATGAACAGTTAAATAACCTACTTCTCTCTGAAGAGAGTGACCGTATCTCTCAGCCTGTTCAAGAGCCTTTTCAAATGATATTACGATATCACCGAGCTGAGCTTCGCCTGTGTTAAGGTTTATATCATAAACTCCATCAACACCAAGCGGGAATGATAGCACATCTGTCTCACTGTCAATATTTCTATGTTCTTTATTTAGTGCTTTAATCTGTTCGTTATCAACAAGGGTAACGGAAACCTCAGCATCAGATTCAAAGTTTTCCATTGCGAGCACAGCTGTGCAACAGCGACGAATAAGCATACGAATTCCCTTTGGAACTTTTACGCTTTTCTGTTCATTTTCAATTACAACCTTAACCTTATTTGCCATGACGTTTGCCCTCCATTTTTTCAGCATACTGTTCATATGCCTTTACAATTTCTTGTACTAAGTGGTGGCGAACTACATCCCGTTCGTCGAATTTGACTGTAGTAATACCTTCTATATTTTTAAGGATTTTTGTCACTTCAACAAGTCCAGACTTTTTACCTCCAGGTAAATCAATCTGAGTGATGTCTCCTGTGATAACTGCTTTTGAGCCATTACCGAGACGAGTTAAGAACATCTTCATCTGTTCGGATGTGGTGTTCTGTGCCTCATCAAGAATAATAAAGCTCTCATCTAAGGTCCTACCACGCATATATGCGAGTGGGGCCACTTCTATCACGCCACGCTCCATCTGACGCTGAAATCCATCAGGTCCAAACATCTCAAAGAGTGCATCGTAAAGAGGTCTAAGATATGGGTCAACCTTCTGTTGAAGGTCACCTGGTAAGAAGCCGAGGCTCTCTCCTGCTTCAACTGCAGGACGTGTCAAAATAATACGGTTAACTTCCTTTGCTTTAAAGGCTTTAACAGCCATCGCAACAGCGAGGTAAGTTTTACCGGTTCCCGCAGGGCCAATTCCGAAAACGACTGTGTTGTCACGGATAGAATCTATATATTTCTTTTGACCGAGAGTCTTAGCTTTAATAGGCTTTCCGCTTGCAGTAATACAGATGCAGTCAGACATAAGCTTTTTAAGGTCTTCACTCTGCCCACCTTTTGTCATATCGATGACATAATGGACATTCTGCTCGTTAAGTTCCTCTCCCTTTGAGAGAAGAGCAAGGAGACCATCAACTGCTTTAGCTGCGTTCTTTACCGCATCATCATCTCCGGTAATCTTTACAAGATCACCTCTGATAACAACAGTGACATCATATTCACTTTCGAGAATCTTAATATTCTCATCAAGGCTTCCAAAAAGCCCAAGAACATTTTCAAAATTATCAAAATGTATAATTTGTTCTGCCACAAAAACGGACCCTTCCTATTATAATCGAAACAATTATATTCTACTTTTCATAAAAAGTTAATTGACATTTTAGCTAAATTTCACATAATTTTCTTGTTAAAAGACATTTTGGGCACTTTTGTAGTCCCTTGTAAAATTTGCATCTTTGTGCTAAAATTTCCCTATTCTATTTTGTTAGGAGATATACCAGTGAAAAAGCTTTTTAATGAAGACATCTCGCCTCAATGTGAATACTGTCACTATGGACGCATCACACCGGATAATTATAGTGTCCTCTGTGAAAAGCGTGGTATTATGCTTCCAAACTCATACTGTAAATCTTTTAAGTACGATGTTTTAAAGCGTCGTCCACAGAAGAAACTTCAACTCTTTGCTGATTATTCAGCTGATGATTTTAAACTTTAAGGAGTAAGCAATGTCAACTTTTAGACCTTTTAAAGCAGTTAGACCTCTCCCAGCATTTGCTGAGAAAGTTGCTGCTCTTCCATATGATGTAATGACTTCCGCCGAAGCGCGTGAAGAGGTAAAGGATAACCCATATTCATTCCTCCACGTTGATAAGGCGGAAATTGATTTGCCACTTGGCACCGACCTCTATAGTGATGAGGTTTATAAAAAAGCCGCTAGCAACCTTAAGAGTCTTGAAAATGATGAGATTATGAAGCAGGACAGCATGGACTGCTATTACATCTACGAACAGACTTGGAAAGGCAAAACTCAGACAGGTATTGTAGGTTGCGCCTCAATTGATGAATATATAAATGGAAAGATAAAAAAGCACGAGCTCACAAGAGCTGACAAAGAGGCAGACCGTATCCGCCACGTCGACACCTGTGATGCTAACACCGGCCCTATCTTCCTCACATATAAAGGTAATGATAAAATCAACGCCATCATTAAAAAATATCAGGCAGAGAACATGCCGGTATATAACTTTACTTCAGTTGGTGACGTTAAAAACCGCATTTGGGTTGTAAATAATGACCGCTTAGATGCAGATGCTTTAAGACTCGCTTTTGAGGAAGTAGAAGCTCTATACATCGCTGACGGACATCACCGCTGTGCGTCAGCCGTAAAAGTAGGTCAAAAGCGACGCGAAGAGAATAAAGACTACACAGGCGAAGAGGAATTCAATTTCTTCCTCGCTGTAGCATTTCCAAAAGAGGAACTTCAAATTCTCGACTACAACAGAGTAATTAAAGATTTGAACGGTCTTTCTAAAGAGGACTTCCTCAAAAAGGTTAATGAGAAATTCCAGATTGAAACAACCCTAAATATCGAGCCATACGCTCCAACAACTCGTCACGAGTTCGGTATGCTCCTTTCTGGAAAATGGTATAAGTTGACTGCTAAAGAAGGCACATATGACGACAGCGACCCTGTAGGCTCTCTCGACGTATCAATCCTTCAAAACAATTTAATCTCCCATGTTCTCGGTATTGATGATCCAAGAACAGATAAGAGAATCGATTTTGTCGGTGGCATCAGAGGCCTCTCTGAGCTCGAGCACCGATGCGCAGATGATATGGAACTTGCCTTCGCAATGTTCCCAACATCACTTGATGAGCTCATAAACATCGCCGATGCCGGTAAGCTTATGCCACCAAAATCAACCTGGTTTGAACCAAAACTTCTCTCAGGTCTCTTTATTCACAAACTAAAATAAGACATAAAAAAACGGTCGCTTTAAGCGACCGTTTTATTTTATTTTCTTCTGTCCTTACCAGTCTCTCTGTAGTATCTGTCTTTATCAGCATACATGAGTTTATCAGCGATGTGTGAAAGTTCTTCGAGTGTAGCGTCTGGGAACTCTTTCACAGATGCGAGACCCTTTGAAATAGAGAGTTCATAATCATATGACCCCTTATAGTTTCCGATAAGTTCATCCATGTTTTTAATACATTCATCAACGGTTTTTTCATCCGCTCTTAAAATGGCCATAAACTCATCACCACCAGTACGGAAAACCTTACCAACTACGCCAAATCCAGCACGGATAATCTTAGCTGAGTTGATAATGAGTTCATCACCAGCAGCGTGACCCAAATTATCATTTACGAACTTAAGACCGTTAAGGTCCATAGAAACATAGACAAGGTCCTCTGGAAGTTCCTTACCTCTATATTCAGCGATTTCTTCTTCATATGCGCGTCTGTTTAAAAGAGTCGTGAGTTCATCTGTCAAAGAAATCTTTATGAGTTTTTCTATTCTACGCTTCTCTTCATCAATTATCTCTGTAGCAAAGATAACACGGATAGGCAAGTCATTATCATCTGTTTCAACAGTGATAAAACGAGCCCTGAACCAGCCGATGTTTGCACCTATAAACTCAGCCGCAAGTGATTTTTTACCCTTTAAACGCTTTGGTATCAAATCAAGTCTTACAAAGTCAAGTGCTGCATCTTTATGTTCGCTAACAGTGATAGCACTGATCAAATTAACCAGGTAACCTGATGCGTCTCTGTTATCAAGTTCAATAGAACTTACGAACTCATCAGCGTTATATTCAACAACAGTGTTTTTTGTTAAATCGATAATGTGAAGTGAATAGTAAATACCTGAAAGAGCGTCAATCAGCATAAACTGAGACATTGCTCTGTTCATTTTACCTAAATCTCCCATTATTTCTCCTTATGGGGCATCTGTAGCTGCAACACTATTTCCAGCGCCACTGCTAGCTGAACCAACTGTGTGGTTTGTAGATGTCTTTCTGTAGTTTTCGCGGATTTCATGAGTTCTTACTGTTGGATCAGGATAAACATACTGTGCTCTCTCCTTCTCCTCATAAACGCCATCCCAACCGTGAAGCAAGAAGTCTACATCAACAATAGCATCTGCAACACAGCCGCTGAATGAAAGAACCATAGCTAAGGCAAGTAAAATTGCTACAAGTCTTTTTCTCATAATTGAAACCTCCGAAAATAATTTACACTTAAACAAGTTAAATTTTATCATATAAAGTAGTTATTGTAAATAATAATTGGCACGCTCGGCCGGAGTTGAACCGGCGACACCTAGCGTCGGAGGCTAGTGCTCTATCCAACTGAGCTACGAGCGTACATAGAGTGACTATGATTTATAGTCACCACGTTTATAGGCGTCAATCCGGGCTTTGCGCTCACGTCTATTTGACTTTGATGCAAAATAAACCATGCAAAGTTTTTTGTTGTTTGACTTTCTAAATCTAATTGGCTTTTTGTAATTTGTATCATTGCCGTGAACTTGGCTTAGGTAGTATGTAGCCTTTAAATCACTGGCATAATCATGGTCTAATGCTTTTGGACAGTATGTGCAGTAAATCTTTTTCTTTTCGAGTGACGGAAGAAGTTTTTCCAAAGTGTTTACATACTCGTTTAGCGGTAGTGCTGTAGGTAGAAGCTGTATTCCAAGTGGAGATATTACATCACCAACTACAGCTATTTTTTCATCCTCATCTAAGAAGCAAACGCTTCCTTTAGTGTGAGAAGGAGCCTCAAAAATCTTAATAGTTCTGCCGCCTAAATCAAAGCCATGTTCTATCTCATCCTTTGTTAATGCGACAAAGGTTGGCTTTTTATCAATGTCTTTTCCAGCCTTACCAGTTAATGCAGTTAAGTACCTAGCGATCTTATTATATGTAGGAGCAAGTTTTTTATCAGCTTTACTGATTTTAACCTCGTTGAACTGACCCGCTCCACCTGTTGAATCGAAGTGTGCATGTGTGCAGACAACAGTCAAAGGTTTGTCTGTAAGTTTTAAAACTTCATCCTTTAAGTTTCCAAAGCCTATACCAGTATCAACTAGGAGGGCTCTTTTCTTTCCTATGAAGAGGAATGATTGAAAGACAAAATCAGTTGTAATCCTATATGTATCACGTGCAATTTTTTCAGTCTTTTGAGAAATAAAGAGTTTCTCTTTAAACTTCTCTCTAAGCCAAGGTGAGTTATATGCCTTCTTAGCTGAAGTAATCGCAGCACCCTTAGCTACATTTTTAATATTAAGTTTTGCTTTTTGTAACCAAGGCATTTCTGGCCAACCGGCGTTTGCCCACTGGCGGTCATCTGTGATTTTAATCATTAAAACTCCTCGTTAATAGGCATTGTAGCCTTAGCATTTAAATCAAGTGTAGCGCGAGAACCTGCGATATATTCGTAGTAGCCCTGGGCGCCAACCATAGCGGCATTATCTCCGCAAAGTTTGAGGTCTGGCATAAAGAGTTGCCATCCGTTTTCAGCGCAGCAGTTTTGCATCTCTCTTCTAAGAACAGAGTTTGCAGATACGCCACCTGCAAGGACAATCTTTTCATAACCAAATTCTTTTGCAGCTTTAGAAGTGTTCTCTACCAAAGAGCGTACAACAGCGGCAATTACAGATGCGCCCATATCTTCTACCGATACAGTTTCACCCTTCTGTTCACAGTTGTGAACTGTGTTAATAACGAAGGTCTTAAGTCCTGAAAAGCTGAAGTCGTATGGAGCACCTTCAACTCTAGGGTGAGGCATCTTATATGCTGTTGGATCTCCGTCCTTTGCAGCTTTGTCAAGGTTTAAGCCGCCCGGGTATGGAAGACCTAATGTTCTAGCTGACTTATCCATACATTCGCCTGCTGCGTCGTCTCTAGTACAACCTATGATGTTATATTCGGTGTAGGACTTAACCTCAACTAAATGGGTATGTCCACCCGAGACAACAAGTGCTAGGAATGGAGGCTTAAGTTCCTCTGATGTTATATAGTTTGAAGCTATGTGAGAGCGAAGATGATGAACTGGAACTAGTGGCTTGTTATATTTTAGAGCGAGTCCTTTAGCGAAGTTTACGCCTACGAGCAAAGCACCAATAAGACCCGGTGCTGCAGTTACAGCAATAGCATCGATGTCATCGATAGTGCATCCCGCGTCAGCTAAAGCCTGCTCAGTTATTTTTGAGATGGCTTCTGTATGTCTTCTTGAAGCAATCTCAGGCACAACACCACCGTAGAGTTTATGTTCCTCTACCTGCGACGCGATAACAGATGACAGAACTTTTCTGCCATCTTCTACAACCGCTGTCGCAGTCTCGTCACAAGAACTCTCAATTGCCAAAATCTTCATCTTAAAACCTCTTAGTCATGATTAGTGCATCCTCGTCTGGATCTCTGTAAAATCCCGGACGAGTGCCCTCGAGTATAAAGCCATATTTCTTATAAAGTCCTATGGCTGATAAATTTGAAAACCTAACTTCCAATGTGATAAAGGAAGCTTTGGAAAGTTCTGCTACTCCTACGAGTTTTTCAAGGAGTGCTGAACCAACGCCATTTCTTCTCTCGCTCTCTGTAACAGCGATATTAGTAATAAACCACTCATCCATAACGGTGTATGAGCCGATATATCCGATGACCTTTTCATCATCACTTACAGCCACATAGAAATGTGCGGAGGAGTTACTATAATACTCATCAAAGTTTTCGAGTGTCCAAGGATGAGCAAAGCATTCATTTTCTAGGGCAACTAGGAATTCCATGTTGCCTCTATTCATCTCTACTATCTTCATCCTTTTGCCTCGTACCAAGTCTTTCCTATGTGAGCGTCTGAGAGAAGCTTAACCTTAAGTGCGCAGGCATTCTCCATCTCCTCTTTAACAATAGAGCAGACAGTTTCAGCCTGATCAAGACGTGCTTCAACTAAAAGTTCGTCGTGAACCTGCATAATAAGTTTTGCATCAAGGCCCTCATCTAAAAGACGGTTATAAACTTTAATCATAGCGATTTTTATTATATCTGCTGCAGTTCCTTGGATAGGCATGTTACGTGCAACACGCTCTCCAAAAGCTCTGAGCATATGATTTGAAGAAGTGAGTTCAGGAAGATATCTTCTACGCTCATAGAGAGTCTTTACATATCCGTTTGCCTTTGCCTCTTCAATAACATTCTTCATATATGAATCAACGCCGGAGAAGTTCTCTAGATAACTCTTAATATAGTCCTGCGCCTCCGCTCTAGAAACACCTATATCTTTAGCAAGTGAGAAAGCACCGATGCCATAAACAATACCAAAGTTTACAGCTTTTGCTCTAGATCTCATAGTAGATGTAACATCATCAAAAGGTACTTTAAACACCTGTGATGCAGTTACTCTGTGAACATCTTCGCCACTTTCAAATGCAACTATCATATTTTTATCATCAGCCATATGAGCAAGTACTCTAAGTTCAATCTGGCTATAGTCGGCATCAATTAATGTGTATCCCTCTTTAGCCACAAAGAATTTACGAAGCTCTGAACCAAGTGGCTTTCTAACAGGAATGTTTTGAAGATTAGGTTCAGTTGATGAGATACGACCTGTTCTAGTTTCAGTTTGGTTAAGTGTAGAGCGGATTCTTCCATCTTCAGCTATACAGTTTACAAGCCCATCACAATAAGTGGACTTGAGTTTTGCTAGCATTCTATATTCTAAGATGTCAGCGACAACTGGATAATCATCAGCGAGCTCTTCGAGTACATCAGCAGATGTGGAATAACCACTCTTTGTCTTCTTCTTGGCTGGAATACCAAGTTTTTCAAAGAGCGCTTCGCCGAGCTGTTTTGGAGAATTGAGATTGAACTCAAAACCACACTCGTCATAAATTTTTCTAGTTATCTCCTCTACCTTTGCAGCGATAACTGAGCCATACTCTATAAGGCCATCTTTATCTACACAGAATCCTATGTTTTCCATAGAAGCTAAAACTTCAGCGAGGGAGATTTCAAGTGCAAGCAAATCTGCTTGGTTATTATTATCAATCTGTGCCATAAGTTTAGAGACAAGCACTTCAAAAGAACCTGCACCGTACTCAAGTAAAAGTCTATCTACGGAATAGTCATTGCCAGAAGGATTCAAGATATATGCTGAGAGAGCAGCATCAAAAACAATGCCTTCTACGTTAAATCCGTTCTTAAACCCATATGCATATATAGGCTTTGAATCTGCCACGTATTTCTTTATTCTACTATCTTTGAGAGCATCTAAGACCTCTGAAAGAACAGCATCTTTAGTGTCAAAAATGTATAGATTTCCACCTTCAGTAAAGTAATATCCCTTTACATCGTCGGCATTTTTACTAGAATCAGGCTCTTTTACCTCACCAAAAGACATCTGCTCAGAGTCAGAATCGGCTGTAACTACGTTACTTGCTGCATCTCTAAGGCCCAACTGATCAATCATCTTAAACATCTCAAGCGACGCGAGTAATCGAGATGCCGCAGCGGGATCTCCCGCTCCGATTCTGTAGCTCTCAAGATTTAGGTCAATTGGAACATTTAAGCAGATTGTACCAAGCTCACGAGAAAGGTAAGCATTATCTTTATCATTTTCAAGTTTTTGTTTTACGCCAGCTTTGATATCAAGGGTATCAAGGTTTTCATATATATTATCAAGGTTTTCGAAGCGCTGAATTAAATCCTGTGCCGTCTTTTCGCCCACGCCTGAGACACCAGGAATGCAGTCCGACGCATCGCCCTGCAAAGCTTTGATATCTATCATCTGCTTTGGTGCGACACCATATGTCTCTTTTATGTATTCTGGTGTGCAACGAGTAACTGTTGTCTTACCCATTCTAGTTGATGGCAAAAGAACTGTTACGTTATCTTTTATAAGCTGGAAGCTGTCTCTATCTCCTGTGACAAGATAGCATTCATCTGAATCAGAACAAGCTGCTGACAATGTTCCAAGAATGTCATCTGCTTCATAGCCCGAGAGTTCCACTGTCTTATAACCAAGGAGTGGAAGAAGTTCTTTAAGAACTGGCATCTGCTCTGCAAGTTCTTCTGGCATGCCATGTCTGTTTGCTTTATATCCGTCATACATCTTATGGCGGAAAGTTGGGTCTTTCAAATCAAATGCTATAGCAATACCATCAGGATTTACGTCAGTGCAAACTCTATTGAGTATTGAGAGAAATCCGAAGATACCATTTGTAAACCTACCATCTTTAGTGGTAAGCAGTTTTATTCCGTAGAATGCACGGTTGATTATGCTGTTTCCGTCAACTACAAGTAACTTCATATTATCCCTCCAAAATTAACACTTAATTTTAACATATTGTGAAGTTTTTTTCCATATGATATATTAATTATACATAAAGGGAGGATAAAGATGAAGAAACTAATCCTTAGAATAATCTATCTCATTTTAGTGCTTTCAATAGTTACTATTTTCATTGAAAGAATACCAACAAAAGATGAGTCAATTGATCATACAAAATGGAAAACAAACTATACATATGTCTTCGTTCATGGCCTTTCAGGTTGGGGCAGTTATGACACAATAAACAAATTCGTTCCATACTGGGGAATGTTTGGCGGAGATCTCATTAAGTATTTAAACAAACAGGACTTCAACTGTGCTGCAGCATCCGTCTCCCCTACACACAGTGCATGGGATAGAGCATGTGAACTCTATGCTCAACTTACTGGTACCAAGGTGGACTATGGTGAAGCCCATTCAAAAGAGATGGGACACGAGAGATATGGTGAAGACTACACCGGTCGTGCCTTAATTCAAAGCTTCAGTGAAGAAGACAAAATAAATCTTATAGGTCACAGTTTTGGTGGTGCAACAATACGCCTTTTTACAGAACTTATGGCAAATGGATGTGAAGAAGAAGTAAAAGCATCTGGTGATAATGTCTCTCCTCTTTTCACTGGTGGAAAAGCTAACTGGGTATACAGCATAACAACACTTGCAGCACCAACAAATGGTACAACAGCATACTATACCGACAATGCAGTAGACCCAGAACCTACAACTGGAGTAAGCAAAAAGATCGAAGACAAACTAGTAGACGCCCTCGGCAAAGCAACTACTGAAGATGAAGGCAGAAGTGAAAAAGACTATGCCTCATATGACATGCTAATAGACAATGCTTTAGAGCTTAATAAAAACATTGAAACACTTGAAAATGTCTACTATTTTTCAATTCCTTGTTGTTCAACAAAAGACAGTGGCAAAGGATATCAAAGTGTTAACAATGAAATCACAGATATAATGTTTAGACTACCAGGAAGACTCATGGGTAACTTCACTTTCACCACAGACGGTGGATATGTTGTAGACGAAAAGTGGCTCCCTAACGATGGTCTTGTAAACACATACTCTGCAAGGGCACCATTTGATGCTCCACAAAAAGACCTTGATAAGAAAAATATCGAAAAAGGAATATGGCAAATATTCCCAACCTTTAGTGGAGACCATATGTCTATAACCGGTGGCCTTATGAAAACAGTAGATGTAAAAGACTACTATGTAGACTTTATGTGCATGATAAATGAGATTGAAGAATAAAAAAGAAGACCAGGCATCGCCTGGTCTTTTCTTTATAATATCGTTTCTTCAAATCTATATTTTTGCTCAACATCTGGATACTTCTCATGATCTACTTCACTGAGGAACATATTAAGTGGTCTAACCCAAAGTGAGCCATCATCGTAAAGTTTTCTATACACAACGACCGTCTCTTCTGTCTCAGAATCTTTTGCAAGTTCTTCAACAAGATAGTAGTTGCCTTTAAAGTGTCTATATACACCATGTACTTTAATCTCTCTCATTACATTATCTCCTTGCTATCAAGAACAATTGTAAATGGACCATCGTTTAGTAGTTCAACTTTCATGTCTGCACCAAAGCTTCCGCACTGTACGTTTGGAACTATTTTCTTGCACTCAGAAATAATATACTCATACATTTCATTTGCAAAGTCTGGTGCACCAGCTTCTATAAATGAAGGTCTAAATCCCTTCTTACAATTCGCATAGAGAGTAAACTGAGAAACTAGGAGTAGAGCGCCATCAACTTGGTCAAGCGAGAGGTTAGTCTTACCCTCACTGTCCTCAAAGATTCTAAGACCAGTCATCTTATGAATCATCTTATCGGCAATCTCTTTTGTATCAGTATCAGAGACACCGATTAAAACTAAGAATCCTTTTCCTATTTCACCAATTACCTTCTCATCAACAGTAACTGAAGCTTCTGTTACTCTTTGAATTACAAACTTCATATCCTACTCCTCTTCTTTCTTTGGAAGAGCCGAATATAAAACTTTAAAGAAACTGAGAAGTGTTGAAGAAATAAGTAAGCCTGCGGCGATATCAGTTACCCAGTGAATGCCACAGAAGAGGCGGCAAATCACTGTGCCAGCAAAGATTAAAATGCATACTACTTTAAGTGCTAAGAGGAACTTCTTATTCTTAACATATGTTGGAAGCGCTACAAAAATAGCTCCCATAACTGTGGACGCCATAAGAACATGTGAAGATGGGAATGAAGCTTCTGGTTCTATCTTACCAGGTTCAATTATAGGTCTAAAGTTTAAAGCAACTTCATTAAAGAGTACATAGAGAATAAATATTAGGAGGAAGATTCCACCAAGTAGAAGAATCTCGTTATCCACGCCTTTTAATCCTCTATACTTAATGAGCTGGTAGAGTCCTTGGCAGGCAAAGATTACTACGCCTAAAATTGAAAGATATCCAAGATAGTCGGATATTTTATAGAGAGTCTCATTAAATCCAAACTTTGATGCAAACGCGCCATTAATCCCAGCAAAACCTACAGATGTACCATTTGGGCCAATAGCCTGTACGTCATAAGTTAAGAATAATACACAAAAAACTAGGGAAATCACCAAGACAATGATTGGTGCAACAAAGCTCTTTAAAGATAGTTTCATTTCTTTTCTTCTTTCTATTAAAAATCTCTTCGATTATATCATGATTTTATAGGAAGTGCGATGGTAACTTTAAAGAGATCACCATCAACTTCTATCTCAAAACGTCCGCCTTGAATCTCAGTCAATGATTTAGCGATAGAGAGACCGAGTCCTGAGCCCTCTGTATTTCTAGAATCATCACCTTGGACAAAACGTTCTGTAAGACGATCAACATCAAAGTTCATCTCATCACGTGATACGTTCTTCATAGAGAGGTAAGCAAAACCATCTTTCTCAATTAAGTCTAAGTAAACACGAGTTTTTGGCATTGCATACTTCTTAACATTGGAGAAGAGATTCTCGATAATGCGGTAAGTCTTTTGACCATCTACATTTACATATAGAGGTTCTTCTGGAAGGTTAAGTTTTAATTCTAAACCTTCTTCAGATAATATGTCCTCATATTCGCCATATATTTGATCTGTTAGCTCGTTTAAGTTAATAGTAACAATATTAAGAGTCACATTACCACTTGAAGCTTTCGCTGCCTCAACAAGGTCCTCAACGAGTTTTTTAAGACGCTGTGATTTTTCTTCAAGAACATTTATATATTCGTTTGCAGTAGAATCCTCAATGTCGCACTGCTTTAAGAGATCTGTGTATGTGATGATACTTGTAAGCGGAGTCTTTAGGTCGTGTGAGACATTTGTAATGAGTTCTGTCTTCATGCGTTCAGACTTTAAGGCATCTTCAAGGGCAATGTTAAGACCACTCGTAAGGTCATTAACGCTCTCACCCATCGCTTGAAGTGCAACAGGCATAGCATCTACATCAACCGAGAAATCATAGTCGCCCTTCTCAGCTTTTGTAAGTGCTGATGAGATAGCGTCAAGTCCTGTCGCAAGCTTTCTTACATAGAGGAAAGCAAATACAGAAATAATAATATCAATTGGGATTCCGAAGAAAGGAATAGCACTGCAAATTGCCATTACTACGACATATGCAGCAAACGCTAAGAAAACATTCTTCTTTATATCCTCATGCGTCATACCATCGATGCCGGAGTTTACCCATTTTTTAAATGTGCCCCAGTTTTTAATGATGAGCATATAAATTAAAGTGTTCTTCCAGAACATCTTATTCTTTGACTGGCGCGATGTAGATGTGAGCCATTCATCAAAGAATAAAATTGAAGGAGCTGAGAAAAGAACTACACCCATATTTGGTTTAAGCACCCAGTTCGTTACGCCTTCCATATAGATGAACATTGGCACTACAGCAAAACTGATAATAAAGCTCCAAGAAATAAGGAAATGAATGCTATTTGGTACTTTATCAATCTTTTGAAGTTTTACTGTGTTGTCCTCATTTCTTTCTCCAGAAAAGATTGAAAGAAGAACAAGAGAAAGTAGTAAAACTAATAATGAGCAGATAAAGATTATTCTATTTTGATTTAAATTTTGGGCTTGGTACTGCCAGTCTTTATATATCTCCGTAAATACATCTTCAGGATTGTCATCAACATCAGTTGTATCTACATAAATAACCATGTCATACTGATCAGGGTCAAGTTTTCCAAAACAGTACTCAAATTTACCAGAGTCGTCTGAAACAAAATAGATGTTATTATCTCCATCACGATACCAAGTTGAGCCGTTGTTACCCGAGAGGGTTTTATCTAAAAGTTCGCTTGTTTCAAAGTCACCTGAAATAATACTAGCAAAGTACTCCGTATCTGTCTGATACTCGTTCTTTGCCTCAGTAACTGTCTTTACTCCATCCATATTTGTATAGTAAAGACCGGTATATCTATTAACAAGGAAATATTTATAGTTATTTAAATTTGAGAGTTCCTCTTTTAGCTCAAGAAAAGTGGATTTATATCTAGCCTTTTGAGTGGCTATATCCTGCTTCATAGCGAGTTCATTCTCACTCTTAATACTGTCCTCATCCACCTCAGCATACTTAAGAGGAAATCCCTTATAGTAATAACCATTGGTCTTCTTTGTTAGACCAAAAACATTATATTCACCAAGTGTAATATATCTCTCGTCCGCATTGATTTGGTCGTCAGATGAGAAATCGATTATAAGAGCTTGATTATAAAAGTCTGGATAAGTATAAAGCTTTTTATCCTCATCATAGTAATACTGTGATTCAACCCAGTTCTTTGCCTCTTCAAGTAACTGTGCCTGTAGATTCCCCTCATAGGTATCTCTAAGCGCAGCCTCTTTTAAGAGCCAACCTTCGCCAGACTCAACATATTCATCGCTCTTATATTCAGATGCTATTTTTCTAGCATTGCCTGTCTCTTGGCGAATCTTTCTAGCATATTCAGAAGTACCATTTGAAAGAACAGTTTCGGAGACGCTCAAGTTCCAAATACCCTGTTCATTCCAGTTGTTCATATAGAAACTAAAAAGGAGCTGGCCATAGTAATAAGTGCCTATAAAAGCAGCTACAGATAGAATAACAAGAAGAAACTTTACAAGCTTCAAGCTATGATTCTTTGTCGATTTTGTAGCCAATACCCCACACCACCTTTATATATTTTGGATCTTTAGGATTGATTTCGATTTTTTCACGAATTCTTCTAATATGCACGGTTACAGTTTTTTCTGTGGAGAAAGCCTCCTCATTCCATACTGCCTCGTAAATCTGATTTGTAGAGAGTACGTGGCCCATGTTTTCCATAAGGTAGAGGAGAATCTTATATTCTGTTGCAGTAACTTTTATTGGTTCACCATCAACAGTAACAGTCTTAGCCTCTGTGTCGAGTTCAAGTCCACCAGATTTTAAAATAGTGTCCTTAATATCAAGACTACCGAGGCTTGTATATCTTCTTATCTGAGATTTTACACGTGCTACAAGTTCAAGCGGATTAAAAGGTTTAGTTACATAGTCATCAGCGCCAAAAGAGAGACCTGCTATCTTATCTGTGTCCTCTGATTTTGCCGAGAGTAAGATAATAGGGATATTCTTATTTTGACGCAATTTAGATGTCGCAGTCATGCCGTCCATCTCGGGCATCATGATATCCATAATGATGCAATGAAGGTCGGTGTTCTCAGCAACAGTTAACGCTTCAATGCCGTTAGATGCTGAATAAACTTTATAGCCCTCATTCTCAAGATAGATGCTAATCGAATCAACTATAGCTTTGTCATCGTCACAAACAAGTATGTTATACATTTCATTTTCCTCCACAAAAATAAAAGTCCTTGCGACTATTATAGTACAAGGACTCTAAAACAACAAATATAAGGTAATGTTACAAATTTATTACTTTTAATACTAATCACGGGTGTCAAGGTTCTCTCTATCAAATTTAATTGTGACTGTAGTTCCCAAAGAGACCTCGGATTCAATAGTAATCCCGTGTCCAATTTTCTTCAATACTTCGTGGCAGAGATATAGACCGATACCTGTAGCCTTCTTATCCTCTCTACCGTTATATCCAGTAAAACCTCTTTCAAATACGCGAGGGAGATCCTCTTCTCTGATACCAATTCCCGTGTCACTGATAAAAATACTATTATCAGTAGCCCTTTTTATAGTAATAGTTCCACCTGGATTTGTATATTTAAGAGAATTTGAAAGTATTTGTTCTATAGCAAACTGAAGCCATTTTTCATCTGTCAAAGTCTCTATCTCACACGCCTCATACTTTAAGGAGATTTTCTTTGCTATGAAGAGCTTTGAGTTTTTCTTTAAAGCAGCTTTTATTATCTTATCAACGCCCACTCTACTGATAGCCAAGTCGTTTGAGTTTGAATCAAGTTTTAAAAACGTTAAAACCATATCCACATATTGCTCAATTCTTAAAAGCTCAAGCTCTAGGTCATTAGTATCCTCCTCAGAGGTTTGAAGAAGCAGGCGCATAGCTTGGATAGGTGTCTTAATTTGATGAGCCCAAATTGTGTAGTAATCAACCAAATCTTTGTAGCGATATGATATCTCATAATCGCTCTCCTGCTTTGCACGCCAAAGGATTTTAAGGAGTTCTGTATAGTCGTTTGTCACCATATCCTTAGGCTCAGGAAGTCCGTCTATCCCAATGCTAATCTTAGTTTTTAGGTTTTCAAGTGACTGTGTAAAGCTTTTAAACTTTACAAAATCAAATACTCCGATAAAAATAACGAAAACTGAGCATAGAAGAATGGAATAAAGAATGGCATCCAAAGGGTAATCATAAAGCCAATTTAAGACAAGAAAGCATAAGGCACAAAGCACCATCAAGATAATTGTTGGTGCTTTCATTTTTAAGTATCCTTTTAGTGCCTTCATAGTGGCTCCCCCAAACTATTCAACTATATATCCTACTCCCTTTTTCGTGGTGATATAGTCGTAGAGTCCAACCACATCAAGTTTCTTTCTAATACGAGTCATGTTGACGGAGAGTGTATTCTCATCAACAAACTCTTCACTATCCCAGAGATGCTCCATTATAGCATCTCTTTTCACAATCCTGCCTATATTTTCCATAAGCATCTGAAGAATCTTAAACTCATTCTTAGTCAAATCAATCGCATGGCCATCAAATGTGATACTTTGGTTATCAAGATTTAGAAGAAGACCCTTATGTGATATAAGGTGAGTATCTGTTCCAAAGTCATATGTGCGACGAAGCATAGCCTGAACCTTTGCCATCAATACGTTCATATCAAAAGGTTTTGCTATAAAGTCATCGGCACCCATACTCATAGCCATAACAATATTCATATTATCAGATGCAGATGAGATAAAGATAACAGGTACTTTAGAAACCTTTCTTATCTCACCGCACCAGTAGTATCCATTAAAGAACGGAAGTGTGATGTCCATAAGGACGAGTTGTGGCTCAAAAGCCACAAACTCATCCATAATATTTGAAAAATCATTTGCGAGGCATACGTCACAGCCCCATGCTTCAAGACCCTTTTTTATACTAGCTGCGATAGAATTATCATCCTCAACAATGAAGATTTTATATTTTGCACCATCGTGAAAAAGATTAACCTGCATATGATCCTCCTGTTTTTAGTTTACTATTCTATAATAAGTCTTCGATGTGAAACTGTAAACTATTGCATAAATCACTGCATATATCAGACAGGTAATACCACAGCAAATTATAACAAGTTTAACGTTTGTGATTGCAAAAGCAGAGAGAAGCTTAGCGAGAATTGGAAGCGCAAATCCCATATGAAGGAATGCCACAAGGAGTGGTAAGAAGAAAAGGATTAAGACCTGACCACTAATGGTCTTCTTTACTTCTGATTTATCCATACCTACATTTTGCATTATTTCAAAGTTTCTTCTGTCGTCATAGCCTTCAACTATCTGCTTATAGTACATAATAAGTACAGTGGCCATAAGGAAGAGCACACCAAGAAATACACCGAGGAACAAGAAACTTCCTGTAAACTCTGCGAAATCTTTAGCTGAATCTTGACGTAAATCTAAAGAGATTCTAGACGCGTTCTCACCATCAACAATTTTTACTATCTCTTTTTCATATTTATCATAGAACTTATACTCATCCTCGGCGCTACAGTCTAAGTCAAACTCAACTGTAAGACTTGGAATTGATGGTAGAAGCCCCGCTGCATTTGTATATGCTTTTGTTTGAAGCTCATTAATAGTGTTATATGTCTCTTCATCTGGGACAATTATTGCGCAGGAATCAGTTGACATAACTGACATCTGACCCTTTGGCTTTGAGAGATTTAAGTTAATTACCTCAAAGTCTTTCCCAAGAAAATTGATAGTATCTAGAACTTCATAAGTAGAAGCAGCGACATATAAAACACCAGGTTTTAAACCTTCCGGTACTTTAATCTCATATAAATTTTCAAAGTCCTCTGGTCTATAGAATTCCATGGTTGAAAAGTTAATGCCATTAGCAACTTCATACACGCCATCTTTTGCTGACATAGTAACCTCGAGGGTTTTATATTCTCTATAGTTCTCAATTCCTATTCCAGTTTCCTTTGATACATTTTGTGCCACGTTCTTTACTTGAGACTTTAGATCATCGTCATTAACATCATAGAATGTTGATACTACTTCATGGCCAAAACGAGTATTAATAATATCGGATGCACCGGCATAGAGTGATACTGTTGTTCCTATCATTACTATAACCATAGTTGAGAGGATGCAGATATTTGCAAGTCCAACACCGTTTTGCTTCATTCTAAAAAGCATGCCTGAAATGGACGAAAAATGGCGAGGCTTATAGTAATAGTCTTTATTATTCTTAAGAAGTTTTAAAAGCGCAATAGTTCCCGACATGAAAAGGCAGTATGTGCCAACAATTACTAGCATTACTGCTACAAAGAAAAGTATTATTGCGTGATATGCATCAGCACATGTTACAGAGATCAAATATCCTGATACTACACAAACTATACCAAAAACAGAAATAATCCATCTAGCTTTCGGTTCCTTCTCGCCTCTTCTCTCACTAGAAAGAAGTTCAATAGGTTTAACCTTTAATACTTCAATTATATTTTTAATTAGTATCGCTAAATATATTAGGGCAAAGAGACATACCGTGTTTGTAACCGCAGGTAATGAGAATTCAAATACTAAAGGAGTAACAAAATCAACTATCTTATTTAGTAGTAAGAAAAGCAACTTATTTGTTAAAACACCAAATCCTATACCAAAGACTAATGAGATGACAGCTATAATTACTGTTTCTATCACAATAAGAGCTGTGATGTGTCTCTTTTCCATACCTAAGATATTAAAGAGACCGAACTCAGTCTTTCGTCTTCTGATCAGGAAGCTGTTCGTATAGAAAAGAAAGATTGCACTAAAGAGTAAAACTATTGGAAGTCCAAAGCCCATAAGTTGTCTAAAGCTTGCGCTCTTTGGAAGGTTAGAGTTATTTACAAAACTCTGAAGAGTATAGAACATCGTAATAGTAATAAACGATGTCAAGATATAAGGCACGTAAAACTTTGCGTTCTTCACGATATTGGTCCAGGCCATCTTAAAGTAAAAGAATAACTTACTCAACGTTACCACCGCCTGTTGCAAGAGTTGTCAATGCATCTGTTATCTGCTGATACATTTGATCACGAGTCTTGTCGCCTCTATATATTTGATGGAATACAACACCATCCTTAATAAAGAGTACTCTCTTTGCGTGACTTGCAGCCTTTGTGGAATGGGTTACCATAAGTATGGTCTGTCCATCTTCATTAATTTTGTTAAAGAGGTTTAAAAGGCTGTCAGAAGCTTTTGAGTCAAGTGCACCAGTCGGCTCATCAAGCAGAATAATGTGAGGATTTGTTATTAAAGCACGAGCCACAGCCGCTCTCTGCTTCTGACCGCCTGAAACCTCAAATGGATATTTATCGAGCAGCTCCTCTATTCCGAGTTGCTTTGCTAGAGGTTCAATTCTAGTCTGCATCTCTGAATATGGTTTACTAGATAATACAAGTGGAAGGAAGATGTTATCTTTTAAAGTGAATGTATCAAGAAGATTAAAATCTTGGAATACAAATCCTAAGTTCTCGCGGCGAAAAGCTGCGAGATCTTTTTCTTTTATATCAGTGGTCTTTTTGCCACCTAAGATGATTTCTCCCTTTGTTGGTTTATCAAGGGAAGCTAAGATATTAAGAAGAGTTGTTTTACCAGAACCAGACTCACCCATTATAGCTACATACTCGCCTTCCTCGACTGAGAAAGAGACATCTTTTAGTGCTTCAACATTATTAGCACCAGATTTAGTTGTATAGATTTTTTGAAGGTTTTTAACCTCTAAAAGTGTCATTTAAATGACCTCCTTTTCCGTTTTACAACCACAGTATAAGGCAAGTCCAAAAGTGGTGCTATCTATTCGTCTTACAAAAGAGTAGAGCAACCTTACTATTTTGTAAGATTGCTCAAGCTTTATGTTCCTATAAGGAAGTTGAGAGCTGCATTATCGCCTAGTTTTATAGCTCCACTAAAGACCAAACAGTAAAGTGCGATAACAAAAGGTTTAATCAAAATTACCGATGCGATGAATGTTTTAAAGTCCTGTTTTCCAAGCCCACTGAAATAAACAAAGATGTCATCTGGGAAAAGTGGGATGGAAATTATAAGCGCATAGAAGAGACTGTAGCTCTTTCTACCCTCAATTTTTTCAACACATTTGTTATATGCTTTTTCAGAAATTAGACCTTTAACGAAAGCATGTCCATAGGTTTTTCCAATCCAGTAACCGATTATGCATCCGATGACATTTCCAACATATACATATACGAAACCGTGAACCGGTCCAAAGATTAAGACAGCTGCTGCAACAAACACTGGAACAGGAAATGCAGGTGCTATTACGAGGAGAATTCTAATAAGTACAAAAACTATAGGTGCTAGTATTCCAAATCTTCCAAGGAAGTCACTTAGAGTATCAACCGAATCAAAATAGCCATTAACTCGACCGATTACCATAAGTACTATTAAAAATAGAATCAATACTAAGACTATAGCGCTTAGTATTTTCTTAAGTCGTCTTGCGTTTTGTTCTTGAGTCATGACGAAGACCTCTTGCTCTTTATCTTTTCACTCAAATTTTTTATGAAAACCGTGAGTACAAGTATTTCCATAAAGTTACTCCTATTGCTTCACTTTTCACTGTAACTAACTGTAATGATACTCATAGTTTTTACAAAGTAAATAGTCTTAATAAAACTGTAAGAAAAAAGTAAGAGACCGGGATTATTCCCGGTCTGCTTCAATAACTTTTATAGCAAGTTCTGTCAGTTCTTCCATAGTTGAGAGCCTTCCAATATCAGCTCTAAACTGTGCAGCACCGCGAACACCTCTCACATACCAAGCGGCGTGTTTGCGTGCCTCTTTCATACCGATTTCTTCACCCTTATACTCACAGATCTTTTGAACGTGATTTATCATTACACGCATAATCTCAGACATTGGTGGTTCGGGGATGATGCGAAGTTCAGGAGAAAGATATGCGTTAATCTGCTCAAAGACCCAAGGTCTGCCCTGCGCACCACGGCCGACAGCCACAGCGTCACAGCCTGTGCGCTCAAGCATCACTGATGCTGTTGGGCCGTCTATGATGTCGCCGTTACCGATAACAGGTATGCTCACGGCTTTCTTAACGGCTGCTATAGCATCATAGTCAATGCCGGGAGCATACATCTGCTCCTTTGTGCGGCCGTGCACTGTAACGGCGGCCACACCGACATCCTCCATACGACGAGCAAACTCAACACAGTTTATATGTTCTTTATCCCAACCTGTACGGAACTTAACTGTGACTGGTATGTCAGTATTATCAAGTTCGGATACTACTGCCCTAGCTATATCCTGTGCAAGGACTGGGTTTTTCATGAGGCTAGCGCCTCCACCGTTACCAGCAATTTTTGGAGCTGGACATCCCATGTTTATATCTATCCAGTTTGGATTAAACTCTAATGCATTCCTTGCGGCCTCTGCAAGTATTTTTGGGTCGTCTCCAAAAATTTGAACCGCTGCTGGGCGTTCTGCGTCTGAGAGCATTAAGAGAGCTTTGCTCTTTCTATCTCCCATGGTGAAGCCTTTGGCGCTGACCATCTCAGATGTCACGCCGGCTGCACCGTAGCTCACGCAGAGCTCACGAAAGGCGCGGTCAGCCACGCCGGCCATAGGGGCCAGCAGCGCTTTTCCTTCAATTGTCAGTTTGCCAATATTCATTTAAACACCCAATGAAAAATAAAACTATTCTATATTTAAAAACTGTTTTGCATTCTTATTTGTGATATCAAGCACTTCCTGTGTGCTTAAAGCTTTGATTTCGGCGATTTTTTCTGCGACATAGGAAATTAGACTGGAGTCATTTCTCTGCCCTCTAAATGGCGTTGGAGCCATATAAGGGCAGTCTGTCTCTAAAAGAATACTTTCGATAGGAATAGCCTCCACAACCTCTACTGCCTTCCTAGCATTCTTAAATGTTACTACTCCGCCCACGCCTATGTAGAATCCAAGTTTTACATATTCTTTAGCCATCTCAGCAGAGCCACTAAAGCAGTGAACAACACCCTTTGGTCTCATCTCTTTTAAGATGTTAAATGTATCCTCGTGGGCATCACGGTCGTGAACTATAACTGGAAGGTTAAGTTCTTTTGCCATTTCTATCTGTCTTTTAAAGAGGTCAATCTGTTCTTCTCTTGGCGCACCGTCCTCATAGTGATAATCAAGCCCGATTTCACCTACAGCTTTAGCCTTTGGTTCATTCTTTAAAAGATCTTTTATAACATCTAAGTCACCTTTACGCTCATCCGATAGATCCTCCGGATGGAATCCCATAGCACAGTAAATGTAGTCATATTTTTGTGCAAGCTGAAGACTGCGGTACGAGGACATAAGGTTCGTACCACAGGTTAAAACATGACTTACGCCTTTATTTTGAAGAAGACCGAGAAGTTTTTCTCGGTCTCCACTAAAGGCTTCGTCATCATAATGTGCATGAGTGTCGAAGATGTTTTCCATTATCTAAACTTTGCTCCCGTTTCGAAGTCATCTACAAAGAGTACCTTTGCGCCACCGTCTGCTGTGTCAGCAGCAATAATCATACCCTGGCTCTCTACTCCGCAGAGTGTTGCAGGTTTAAGGTTTGCTACGACTACAACTTTATGACCGATAAGGTCCTCAGGTGTATACCATTTTGCAATACCAGATGCCACTGTGCGTTCACCGATGCCATCATCAAGTGTGAGTTTTAAGAGTTTCTTTGCCTTTGGAATAGGCTCGCAAGCTTTTACTTCTGCTACACGGAGTTCAACCTTTGCAAAATCGTCGATTGCGATTTCAGGAAGACCAACAATACCTGTTTTAGCGTTGTTTGCCTTTTCAGCTGCAGCTGCTTTTTCCTGACGCTCAGCAACTGTCTTAATCATCTCTTCTTTATCTACACGAGCAAAAAGAGGAGTTGCCTCATTAACTTTAATGCCAGCCTCTAAAACTCCAAAGTTTTGAAGTTCGTCATAGCTATTACCATTCATGTTAGTCTGTGCGAAAATCTTGTCAGAAGTCTCAGGCATAAATGGCTTAATCATTACTGCGAGATATCTAATAGCCTCGAGGAGGTTATAAAGAACTGTACCAAGGCGCTCTTTTTGTGCTTCATCCTTAGCGAGTGCCCAAGGAGC
>DCGF01000098.1:34404-40285 GCA_002314555.1 Ruminococcaceae bacterium UBA1785
TCAAAGTACTTGTTGGTCATGGCAACTGTACGGTTAACAAGGTTACCGATAGTGTTAGCAAGGTCTGAGTTATAACGCTCAATCATAGTGTCATAAGTGATAGAACCGTCATTAGCATAAGGCATCTCAGAGAGAAGATAGTAACGAACGGCATCAACTCCAAAGAGTTCTACTAAATCATCAGCATAGATGATATTACCCTTTGACTTACTCATCTTATCCTCACCGAAGAGGAGCCATGGATGACCGAATACCTGCTTAGGTAGTGGCTCACCAAGTGCCATAAGCATGATTGGCCAATAGATAGTATGGAATCTAACGATGTCCTTACCGATGATATGTACATCTGCAGGCCAGAGCTTCTTATAAAGATCAGATGAACCGTCTGGGTCATAACCGATAGCTGTGATATAGTTTGAAAGCGCATCAATCCAAACATAGATTACGTGCTTATCATCAAATGTTACAGGGATACCCCACTTAAAGCTTGTACGTGAAACGCAGAGGTCCTGAAGGCCTGGCTTAATAAAGTTATTAAGCATCTCTTTTTTACGAGCTTCTGGGTAAATGAAGTTCTCATTACTCTCAATATATTCCTCAAGTTGTTTTTGATACTTTGAGAGTTTAAGGAAATAAGCTTCTTCCTTTGCAGGCTTTACCTCACGACCGCAGTCTGGGCATTTTCCATCAACAAGCTGAGACTCCGTCCAGAAAGACTCACAAGGTGTGCAGTAGAGACCTTCGTACTCACTCTTATAAATGTCACCTTGGTCATAAAGCTTCTTAAAAATCTTCTGTACAACTTTTTCATGATCTTCGTCAGTTGTACGGATGAACTTGTCGTATGTTGTATTAAGAAGGTCACAGATTTCACGAATCTCACCAGCAACTTTGTCTACATACTCCTTTGGAGATACGTTTGCTGCCTTTGCATATTCTTCAATCTTCTGACCGTGTTCGTCTGTGCCTGTGAGGAAGAAAACATCGTAGCCCTGCATTCGTTTGTACCTCGCAAGTGCGTCGGTCATAACGATTTCATAGGTATTACCTATGTGTGGCTTACGGCTAGTGTAAGCTATGGCAGTAGTAATATAAAACTTACCTTTATCAGCCATATTGATTCCTCCTTTAAAAAATTTAAACTGCCAGAATTATCTGACAGTGTTTTTAAGTATTACTTATTTCGCTTATCAGTCTTCTGCTGTTTTGATTTACGGTTTACAACAACAGAAGCCATTTTACCTTTTGCGGCATCTGATGAACTACCATCCACGAACTCATCCATACTAAACTGAATTTCAAGTTCACGAAGATACTTATCACGTTCACTCTCTTCAGAGTCTGCGAAAGACTGCCAATGGTGCTTCATTTTCTTTAGCTTTTCACTGTTTTCAATTTTTGAGTTATCTTTAAAGCTAAGCTTTCCGCGCTCATCCAAGTCCTTCACACCTCCTAAATAAGCGAAATACGGGTAAATTTTAACATATAGTATTATTAATATCAAGATTTACATTTAATTATTAGAGTAATATAATATATGTGTTCTAAAAACTAGTGATACGGAGATGAAAGTATGACAAAGAATAATAACTATCCAACCATACTCCTCCACGGCTTTATGGGCTTTGGTAAGGGTGACTGGATCCATGACTACATGCTTCAGTACTGGGGATTTAAATTCTTCTGGAACAGAAAGCACAACTTACTTCCTCGCCTTAAAAAGGAAGGTTACGAAGTATATAACCCACCACTCGGTCCATGGAACTCAGCTTGGGACCGTTGCTGCATTCTCTACGCTTACCTCCTCGGCGGTACAGTAGACTATGGTGAGGCTCACTCAAAGAAGTTTGGTCATGCAAGATATGGCCGTACATACCCAGGCGTTCTTAAAGACTGGGGTAAACCAGGCAACCATGAAAAGATCAATATCGTTGGTCACAGCCTTGGTGGTTCTTTCGTTATCGCATTCTCTGATATGCTTATGAATGGTTCTGAGGAAGAGCGCGCAGCTACTCCAGAGTCAGAACTTTCTCCACTCTTCAAAGGTGGTCAGGGTGACCTCCTTCACTGTGTAGTAACACTTGCTGGTGTTAACAACGGTACAACTATGGCTTCTAAGCTTATGGAAGGCAACGGCTATAATAAGATAATGAAGGCTGTTTGCTACGGCGTAGGTACTATCGGTAGAATGGGTCTTGTAACTCACTTCTGGGATCAGAGACTTGATCAGTGGAACATCACTGCAAATCCTGAAGATAAGCCTAAGTTCCTCCACATTGCAAAGCCAGATGAATACCGTGACGGCGCTATCGCTTACTCAAAATGTAAGCAGGATAATGTTGGTTGGGAAATGACTCTCGAGTTCCAGGCTGAAGCTAATAAGAATAGAAAGCCAAACCCTAACACATATTACTTTGCTTATGTTGGTGAAGCTTCAGAGCCTAAGCCAAACGGAAACCACAAGCCAATTTGGAACGCTATGAACTTCGTTCCTTGGGGCGCTGGTTGGCTCACAGGTTCTGCTTGGTCAGATGAGATGGCTAAGGTTTATCCAGAGCATCCTAATAAGGAAGAATGGCTCTCAAACGACGGTTTTGTAAACGTTCTTGGTCAGCGTGCTCCATTTAACGCTCCACAGGAAGAGTTTGAAGCTGGCAAAGAGTTAAAGCCAGGTATTTGGTACAATATGCCAACTAAACATCAATGTCACCTCTCATGGAACGGCGCTCACATCCCAGCAGAGCAGTTCTTTGATTATATGGATGACATGTTCGAGCGTTTCGCAACACTTAAATAAAGATAAAAAAATAAAAGCACTTCGGGAAACCGAAGTGCTTATTTTTTTTTACTTAAAAAGACCAATGATTACATCAACAAGTCCATATGAAAGTGCAGCAACGATAACACCTGCAATAGCAACACCAACTGCGATAACTTTAAATGCCTTTTTATTATCCATATCGAGAAGTGCTGCAACGAGGGAACCTGTCCATCCACCTGTTCCAGGAAGTGGTATAGCTACGAAAGCCATAAGTGCCCATTCCTCAAATTTAGATTGCTTCTCTTTCATCTCTTTGGCTTTCTTTTCGCCTCTATGCTGAATCCAGTTTACAAATGGTGCAAAGATTTTAAACTTGCCTAGCCAGTTTAAAACTTTCTTTACAAACATAAGAAGGAATGGAATTGGAAGCATGTTACCTATGTAACAAATAATCATAGATGGGATAAGTGGAAGGTCTAAGATATATGCAGCAATAAGTCCTCCACGAAGTTCCAAGATTGGAAGCAAAGAAATAAAGAAAACTAGGAAATAGTTTCCTACAGTGCCACCGTCTGTGCCGAAGAAATTAACGATAGCATTTGCAAGTGTTTCAGCCATAGTTTCTCTCCTATTATTATTCTACGAATCCCTTACTGATAAGGAAGTCGCGAGCATCTGTTAAAATCTTTTTATCGTTATCAAATTTGAGACGTTTCATGGCTTGTTCAAATGGGAGCCAAGCGTAGTCCTCAATTTCATCTTCTTGGATGATAGTGTTAGTGTCATCCGTCTTAGCGACATAGATATTAACAGTTTTTTCTACACGGCTTTGGATATTATATTCCGATGTAGTTTTAAAACCTGGAATGATTTCGATTCGAAGACCTGATTCCTCGAACACCTCACGAAGTGCTGTGTCCTCATCGGTCTCTCCCTCCTCAACGTGTCCCTTTGGAAAACTCCAGTGAACACTACGCTTGTTTTTAATGAGGAGGTAACGATATCCGTCACCAATCTTTCTAAAAACGATAGCGCCACATGAGCGTTCATAGAGACAAGTGATATCATCTGGCTCAAAGAATTCGAGCGCATCTTTAATATCATGAATAATAAATCTCTTACTCTTTGGAGCAACAAGATAATAGGTTTCCCCGTTCTTTTCACAGGTAGCATTAACTCGACCATCAAATGTGGAAACGGGATGGTTAATGCCTAAGACGAACGCCTTTAGCTTCTGTCGTCCTCTTGAGGTAACAAAATCGATTTCACCGTAATTTAGTTTGTAGATAAGACCATTTTCATCTGCAGAACCAACCGGAGTTGTTACCTTTACCCTGACAAATTTGCCAAGCATAATATACCCTCCGATAGCGCATACGCGCCGTAGACAATTTGGCATTATTATACTATTAATGAAAGATAGTTACAAGAAAAAAGTGGTGCAAAAGCACCACTTTTTTAACTTATTTTTTTCTCTGTTCAAGATACTCAATAAAACCAAGGATTAGTTCCTTACCCTCATCATCAAGGAAATCAATTTTAGAGAGATTTTCCTTAGCACGTGCGTAGTGGAACTCCATCTTATCATGCGCAAATTTATATGCACCAGTTTCATTAAATATTTCCTGTACACGTTTTACGCCACTTAAATCTATTGAGTCATCACCATAGTACTTATTAAGTTCTTTAAGTGCAGCCTCATTTGTCTTCTTTACGTATGCATAAAGGAAAGTCTGCTTATATTCAGCTACGTCGGCGCCAACGTCTTTTCCAAGTACTTCCCAGTCAGCATAAATACCAAGAAGGTCGTCTTGGATTTGGAATGCTAGACCGGTGTCTAGCATTATGTCAGCGACCTTCGCCGTCTGATCATCGGTGGCGCCGGCCAAAATCATACCAAGTACGATAGGTCCCATCGTTGTATAATAAGCAGTTTTAAGTGTAGCTAAATTTTCAATCACTACAAATGGGTCTTGAGGGATTGGACTCTCAACAGGAATCTGATCTTTATAACGCTCAGAGAATGGGATAACTACGTCCATTATTCCACCCTCAACGGTTTTAATTACCATGTTGTTATATTCTTTTAAAAGACGAATTAGATTCTCGTTATCAGAATAAGCTTTTAAAAGTTTCTGATATGCAACATAAAGTCCAACATATCCAAGCGCTACTGATACACCCGAAACTAAATCCTTCATGACATCAGGACTATCCTCAAGTACTTTTGCGTTTGATATATTAAATTCATTAAAAATTCTTACATGAGCGGTCTCTTTACCTCTACGAGTTTTTCCATGATCTAAAAGGTCATCATGAATTAAAATCGATGACTGAAAAACCTCTAAAGATAATGCAAGTTCATCAGAGTAGTCAATTCTCTCTTTGCCACCACAAATATAATAACCCATATTGGCAAGGACGCCACGAAGCATTTTGCCACCTGAGTTTATATGTGTAAAGTACGACATGGACCNNATGGACTGTGTAAATCCCTGTGGTGCCTCATTAAGCATAGTCTTATTAAAGATATCAATCTCACCATCAAGACGTGGATAGTTTTTATCTAAAAAGACTTTAAAGGTATCAATAGCAGCCATACTAACCTACTCTTTCGCCCTTAACAGAAACCCTTCCAAGCATAGGAATGGTTATCTCACCTGTGCAAAACATTCCTTCAAAAGTTAAAGCGCCCTCGAGATTGCCTAAGTTAAGCATTGGAATTTGAGCTGTAATTCTTAAGGTGTTTGCATTTTCTTCTTTTACATTTACAAGATTGATAGCGGGAGTAATACCAAAGCCTTGTGCATCAATAGTAAATTCATACTGTCCATTCTTATCAGTGATAATAAGAATTGGGTCGGTTTTTAAAAACGGTACTGAAACATTAAGTTTCCATTTTCCAAGTCCAATCATTTTATTTACCTCCTTTGGGGGTCATCATAAGTTTTATAAGCTAAACAAACTCATCTGGCTACTTTCAGGTAGGCCTTCAAGTGCCCCGAGTTCTTTGAGTGCTGTAATAACTGCGGATGAAATTCCAGAACGATTCTGTAGATCTTCTATTGAAGTGTAGTTTCCATCACCGTCGTCTTTTGCATGTTCAAGAGACCTAGCCGC
>DCGF01000098.1:40394-44068 GCA_002314555.1 Ruminococcaceae bacterium UBA1785
TGGTGGTAAGAACTCAACTCCACGGGCCTTCATCTCAAGTACAACCTGAAGACACATGATTTCGTTCTCATCCTTTTTATTCATATCAGGCTTTGCATTGATAGTTGCTATCCTTGCGCGAAGTTCTTCAGGCTTTGACATAATTGCAATAGCATCGATGTCCTCACCTCGAACTGTAAGGAATGTCGCATAGTATTCTATAGGTCTATATAGTTTATACCAAGCAAGGCGTAAAGCCGCAGATACATAAGCTGCCGCATGAGCTTTAGGGAACATGTATTTAATCTTATAACAAGAATCAATATACCAATCAGGTACGTTATGTTCCTTCATAGCCTTTATGTGATCCTCAGTGAGAGCTTTTGTAGCTTTACCCTTACGCACAATCTCCATAATCTTAAATGCCATATCAGGGTCAAGACCGTAGTGCATAAGACCTACCATGATATTATCACGGGTTCCAATAACTTCTGAAATTGTGCATGTTCCGTTATGAATAAGTTCCTGAGCATTGCCAAGCCATACATCAGTTCCGTGGGATAGACCTGAAATCTGAAGAAGGTCTGAGAAATTCTTTGGCTTACATTCCATAAGCATTCCGCGTACAAATCCTGTACCCATCTCAGGAATAGACAGAGTACCTGTTTCACAGTCGATATCCTCAGGCTTAATACCAAGAGGTTCAGGACTTGTGAAGAGTTCATAAATCTTAGGATCACAGATATCAACATCCATAACTGGAATACCTGTCATATCCTCTAAGTATTTATACATAGTCGGGACATCGTGTCCAAGGTTATCAAGTTTAAGGATAGTATCATGAAGGAAATGGAAGTCGAAGTGAGTCGTCATCATTCCCTTATCTGCATCATCGGCAGGATACTGAACTGCTGTGAAGTCATAGACATCATATGCGTTTGGTACTACTACCATTCCGCCTGGATGCTGACCTGTGGTACGTTTAACACCTGTACAGCCATCAGTAAGCCTTTGCACCTCGGCGGAGTTGGCCATAACGCCACGCTCCTCTAAGTACTTCTTTGCATAACCGAATGCTGTCTTATCGGCTACTGTGGCAACAGTACCTGCTTTAAACACGTGGTCCTCACCGAAGAGTTCAATAGTATAGCGGTGGGCACGTGACTGATATTCACCAGAGAAGTTTAAGTCGATATCCGGTGATTTATCACCCTTGAAACCGAGGAAAGTTTCAAATGGGATATCGTGACCATCACGTGCCATAGGAGTGCCACATTCAGGGCAGTCCTTTGGTGGAAGATCATAACCGGAACCAACTTCACCATTTAGGAAGAACTCATTATATCTACACTTTGGGCAGCGATAATGAGGTGCCAAAGGGTTAACCTCAGAAATACCTGATGCATGCGCAACAAAGCTTGAACCTACAGAACCTCTAGAGCCAACGAGATAACCGTTATCCTCAGAGTTCTTTACGAGTTTCTGCGCAATCATATAGAGTACGGCAAAGCCGTTTTTGATAATAGAATTGAGCTCTTTCGAGAGACGCTCCGATACATATTCTGGAACAGGGTCTCCGTAGAGTTCTTTTGCTTTTGCCCAGCAGAGGTCTTGAAGTTCCTGTTCTGCCCCATCGATTGATGGAGGGAAGTTACCTGCCGGAACAGGTCTTATCACTTCAACCATATCTGCGATTTTATTAGGGTTTTCTATTACAACTCGCTTTGCCATATCTTCTCCAAGATATGAGAAATCAGCGAGCATCTCATCTGTGGTCTTAAAGTAAAGAGGAGCCTGCATTTCAGCATCTCTAAAACCTTGACCAGCCATAAGGATAGTTCTATACTTCGCATCTTCTGGGTCTAAGAAGTGAACGTCACCTGTAGCTACACAGAGCTTTCCAGCATCTATAGCGAGAGCTAGAATTTGGCGGTTAACGTCCTCAAGTTCACGAATAGATGCGTAGCGTGGAGGCACCTGTATCTCCTGTTTTGTATTCTTATCCTTTTCAACTGTAGGACGAAGTTTAAACTCGTTATTTCCAAGTGGTTGGATTTCTAAGTAATCATAGAAGTTTACGAGTTCCTTAATTCTCTCTTCTGGCTCACCGTCTTCTATAGCACGATAGAGTTCACCGGCCTCACAAGCAGAACCGATAAGAAGGCCCTCACGGTGCTTAATAAGGTCAGATTTAAGTGTGACTGGTCTATGATAGAAATGCTCTGTATGAGCATGAGAGACAAGTTTATAGAGGTTCTTAAGACCAGTGTTGTTTAAGACTAAAATGATTTGGTGATATGTATGAGATTTGTGTTCTTTCATGGACTTTAGAATCTCATCCCAGTCCTTTGGAGCACCCTCTCTAAGGTCGTCATAGATATATGACTCAACACCGTAGATTACTTTGATACCGTTTGACTGACCAGCTTCAAAAGCTGCTGGATATCCCTGGAGAACACCGTGGTCTGTTATTGCTACAGCTTTATGTCCCCATGCTGCTGCGCGAGCAACAAGTTTACCAGCATCAGTCATGCCGTCCATCATTGACATGTTGCTATGGAGATGGAGTTCAACGCGCTTCTCTTCTGCATCATCTGTACGTGTGATTTTCTTGACGCTTGCGATAGCTTTAGCATCTAGTAGGTATTCACGCTTATAGTTATCATAAATTACATCACCGAGTATAATAACCGTAAGCCCATTCTTAAGTTTGTCACAGAGATCCTTTACAGCAGCTGTTGGTTGGAAAAGTTTTACAGGATAAGCACCTGTCTCATCCTTTATGTTAAAGTTTATTATCTTTGAGCGCTTGTCACGTGTGTCACGAATATCAATTCCAAAGACATCACCCCATACAGCAACTCTACCATCATCGAAATGTACTTCACTGATTTTCTTTGGCATCTTTCCAATTTTATTACCAAAGATAATCTTTGCTGTTTCAAGATAGAGAGGAATTCCAGGCTCAACATGGTGAGGTTTTGCCTCTTCTTCCTCCTCAAATTTTTTCATTCTTTCAGCGCGTGATTTTTCATCAGCCTGACGCTGCATCTCTTTAAGTTGTTCTACTATATCTTCAGGCATGCTGAGATTCACTATTACCTTTTCAAGACCTAATGCTGCTTTAACAGTCTCAGAAAAACTGTCTATCAAAGTATCTGCCTTTTCAAAGCGAGCAGCACAAACAGCAGACAAGCGAAGTTCCCTTGTCTGCTTATTTATTTTCATATCTGCTATCTCAGCATACTTAAAACTCTCAGGATAATTGTCGTTTAGAAGTGAACCAAAGACATCATTTATCCTTTTCTTCCCAATGTTTGGCATTATAACCTCTCTATTTCACTAAAGAGCTCGTCTATTAGTTGCTCCTCAGGGACTTTCTTCACGATTTCACCTTTTTTAAAGATGAGGCCACATCCTTTGCCGCCAGCTATACCTATGTCAGCATTTTTCGCCTCACCAGGTCCATTTACAGGACAACCCATAACTGCAACTCTGATAGGTTTATGAACAGAGCGAAGTCTTTCTTCTACTTCATTTGCAATTTTAATTAAATCAATTTGAGTTCTGCCACAGGTTGGGCAAGAAATAAGTTGAACTTCATTCTCTATCAAATCAAGGCACTTTAAAATATCATGTGCCGCTTTTATCTCTTCAGCAGGATTTGCTGTCAGTGAAACACGAATTGTATCACC
>DCGF01000098.1:44090-46085 GCA_002314555.1 Ruminococcaceae bacterium UBA1785
AACCAATGCCTATAGAAGATTTAATAAGACCGTTATATGCAGTTCCTGCTTCAGTTACTCCTAAATGAAGTGGATAGTCACATTCTTTTGCAACTATTCTATATGCGTTTATTGTATTTCTAACATCTGATGATTTGATAGAAATTACTGTGTCATAAAAGTCGCACTCTTCTAAAATCCTTGCATGGTTTAAAGCACTCTGCGCCATAGCTTCAGGTGTTGGACCGCCAAACTTTTCGAGGAGATCCTTCTCAACTGAACCTGAGTTTACACCGATACGAATAGGTACACCTTTTGCCTTACAGGCATCGACAACCTTTTCAACATTTTCACGTGCACCGATGTGGCCAGGGTTGATTCTAACTTTATCAATACCTGCATCAATAGACGCAAGCGCAATTCTATAATCAAAATGAATGTCTGCAACAAGAGGAGTCTTTACGGCCTCTTTAAGTGCATAGATTAAATTGATATCATCCATAGAAGAGATAGCAATTCTAATAATTTGACAACCGGCAGCTTCAAGTGCTTTCGCCTGCTCAATGTTTGCAGGGATATCACTTGAAAGTGCATTTAGCATAGACTGTACAACAATAGGGGCACCGCCGCCGATTTTTATTCCACCGACATCAACCTGCCGACAGTCACGTCTTGGTATAGAAAAATCCATATGTGCCTCCTAGAAAAATTTTAAAATATCATTAACTGTAACTACTACCATCAGACCTAAGAGAAGTGCGAGACCTGCATTATTAATCGCTGCTTCAACCTTCATAGGTAACTTCTTACCTGTAGTTCCCTCAATGATTATGAGAAGGAAACGTCCGCCATCGAGGGCTGGGAATGGAATTAGATTAAACACACCTATATTTATAGCAATTAGAGCCATAATAGTTAGAAGACGCGAAAAATCCATAGTCGACACGGCATCTGTTGTCGTATCAGCGATAATATCAACTGTGCCTATAGGACCTGAAAGGTCGTTTAGTTCAAACTGCATTGTAGCGATGTCGTAAAGACTTAGCCATACGATTCGTGCTATAGAGAACGAATCGAGAAAAGCGTACTTTGTTACGCTTCTAAAAGTTGGCTCCACGCCAACTATGGCGAAGTCGTAGACAACTGTAGTGATGCCTTCAACTTCCTTTGTATCGAACTTAACGGATTTAACATTTACGAGTTCTCCGTCACGTTCAACTACGAAGTCGATAACAGCATCTTTATCTCTCATCATAAAATATGAGAGGTCATATTCTGTGTAGACCTTGTCGTTTCCGATAGCGATAATTTTATCATTCTTCTTAAGGCCACCGGCCTCACTTGCGGCACCGTCTGCAAAACCAACGATAGTTGGTGTGCCGATGAGGTCTGATGTGGCAAGGATGATAGCCATAATTATGATGCCACATATGATGTTTACAGTCGCACCTGCGACTATGATTATAGCTCTCTGCCAACAAGGTTTAGCATTAAAGGCATTCTCATCAGGGCTCTCCTCATCCTCACCCTCCATAGCTACATATCCACCGATTGGGAAAAGGCGAAGAGAATAATCGGTCTCACCCTTACGTTTTTTAAAGAGGGCTGGACCCATGCCGATAGAAAATTCATTTATCCTAACTTTAAAGATACGGGCAAAGGTAAAATGTCCAAGTTCATGTGACATAATGATTATGCCAAAGAAGAGTATAGCCACTAAGATAGGCCATACAGTACTCCATACTTGTGCGAGCAATTACCTCACCCCTTTCTAATTTTTTAAAATCAAAGATTTTTGATATTTCTAGTTACGAATGCTCTAGCCTCGTTATCGAGTTCGAGGACATCTGTAAGTGTGTAGTCACCCGCTCTACCGCAGTTTTCCATAGCTTCACCCACAAGTTCACCTATATCGAGGAAGCCAATCTTTCCTTTACGGAAGAGGGCGTTTGCTTGCTCATTTGCTGAGTTTGCAGCTGCAGGATAAAGACCGCCACGGCGGATAGCTTCCTTACA
>DCGF01000098.1:46163-47169 GCA_002314555.1 Ruminococcaceae bacterium UBA1785
AGGTCGAGTTCATCAGTTGGTGACTCGAATCTCTCAGGATATGTGAGAGCATATTGGATAGGAATCTTCATATCAGGAAGACCGAGCTGTGCAATAACTGCATTATCCATAAACTCAACTGCGCTGTGAATGATGCTCTCCCTATGTACGACAACCTTGATCTGCTCAGGTGTTACATTAAAGAGCCAGCAGGCCTCAATAACTTCAAGACCTTTATTCATCATTGTAGCTGAGTCGATGGTGATTTTTGCACCCATATCCCAGTTTGGATGTTTAAGTGCTTGCTCCGCAGTTACGTTAATAAGTTCCTCACGTGTCTTTCCGAAGAAAGGTCCACCTGAAGCCGTGAGTAAGATTCTCTTAAGTGCTCTATCCTTTGGTGCACCACGAAGGCACTGGAAGATAGCGGAGTGTTCACTGTCAACCGGGTAGATGTTTATTCCCTTTTCACGCGCAGCGCTCATAACGAGCTGACCACCAGCGACAAGTGTTTCTTTATTAGCAAGGGCTAAGTTCTTCNNAGCGGGCTAAGTTCTTACCCTCGTCGATAGCGTCGAGAGTTGGAACTAGACCAGCCATGCCAACTATTGAGTTAAGCACGGTGTCAGCCGATTCCTCACGCGCGCACTCACAGATACCCCCAATTCCAGAAAGAACTTTGATATCTGTATCTTGAAGACGAACTCTGAGATCCTTTGCGGCATCCTCATCAAGCAAAGCTACCATTTTAGGTTTAAACTCACGAGCTTGTTCTTCGAGTCTATCTGCATTCACATTTGCTGTGAGTGCAGTTATTTTTATGTTATGTTTTCTGGCTACTTCGAGGGCTTGAACACCTATCGAACCTGTGGAACCAAGAATACTGAGTTTATCTGTCATTTAAGCCACACTCGCTCCATAAAGAGTAATCATTGCATAGAACATTGGCATAACCATAATTACGCTATCGAAGCGGTCCATGATTCCACCGTGTCCTGGAATAAGTTTTGAATAATCCTTAATATCA
>DCGF01000101.1:0-2768 GCA_002314555.1 Ruminococcaceae bacterium UBA1785
TGGCTGACAGTGTAGTACCTGCCGGCCTTGAGGCGTTTAACGTTCATAGACTTAAGGGTGAGGACACTGACCCTGAAGAGATTATTACCTGTGTTGAGGCACTCCCAGCTATGTGTGAGCGCACATGTGTCTTTGTACATGACTTTGATTTCGACGGTTGTAATGATAGTGAACGTGAGCAGTTTGTCGCTCTTCTCTCTGACCTTCCCGACANNACCTTCCTGACACCTGTGTGCTTATCTTTTGGCAGGACACGAAAGGCTTTTCATTAAAGACAAAACTTGCTAAAGAGATGATGGCTCTCTTTGAGAAGAACGGTGCTGTCTGCGATTTAAACAAACGTGATCAGAGAGAACTCGTGCAGTTTGTTATATCGGAGTGTAAGAAGCACGAACGTAACATAGATCAAAGCACAGCTCTATATCTCGTAAACTCCGTTGGTGACGATATAGCAAATCTTCAAAATGAGATATTAAAAGTCTGCGCATATACAAAGACTGAAATACTCGAGAGAGACATAGATGCCGTCTGCATTAAATCAGTTGAGGCGACTGCCTTCCAGATGGTTGATTCGCTCCTTGTAAATAATTTTGATGCAGCATTTAGAGATATAAAGGTTCTCTTTGAACAAAAAAATGAAGCCCCTATGATTCTTGGCGCTATCATTTCTACTTTTGTTGATATGTATAGAGTTAAACTCTGCTTAGAGACAGGGCACAGCCTTTCAGAACTAAAGTCCGCATATCCTGGTGCTTATAAGAGCGACTTTAAACTTAAGAACGCATCTAATAGAGCTAGAAAATATTCTCTTAAGAGCCTCGAACGCTCACTTGAGATTCTCTCAAAGGCTGACTTTAAGTTAAAGACAAGCTTTGATGATAACAGAATTGTATTTGAAAAGTTATTTATTGAGCTTGCAAAGGCGAGGAAGTCCTCATGATTCATACGGATAGAGTCATCGTTGTCGAGGGCAAATACGATGCTATAAAACTAGATGGAATCTTAGACGCCACTGTTATAACTACAGATGGATTTCAGATATTTAAAGATAAGGAGAAACAAAAACTCCTTATGACACTTGCAGAAAAGCGTGGACTTATTGTACTGACTGACTCTGATTCTGCGGGATTTATGATAAGAAACTTCCTCGGTTCTAGAATTCCAGGAGAATATATTGTCAATGTCTACATCCCTGATATTTACGGCAAAGAGAAGCGTAAAGAAAAGCCTTCTGCCGAAGGAACTTTAGGTGTTGAAGGAATGCCTGTTGAAGTTTTAAAAGAGGCATTTAGAAAAGCTGGAGTCCTAGATGAGATAAAACCTAAATCTGGTAGGGAGATAACTCGAGTTGATTTTTATGAGGATGGACTTATGGGTGGTCCTGATTCTAAGAAGAAGAGAGAGGAACTTCTCTTAAAACTTGAACTTCCAAAGAGACTCTCTACATCAAGTCTATTAAAGATTATTAACATCCTCATCACTTATGATGAGTACAAATCGCTTTTAAGTTAGAGGTAGTAAATGGACGTACGCATACCAAACTATGCAAAGGAAGCTCTGGACCTGCTGAAATCAGCGGGCTTTGAGGCATATGTTGTTGGTGGATGCGTACGCGACTCACTCCTTGGCACTGTACCAAATGACTGGGACATTACTACGAACGCTCTCCCGGAGGAGACTGAAAAGGTTTTTGCTGGATATAAAGTTATTGAAACCGGCATCAAACACGGTACAGTTGCTGTATTAATCGATGATAATTTACTCGAGATAACGACATACAGGGTAGATGGCGAATACGAGGATAATAGACATCCAAAAGATGTCACTTTTACGAGGAACTTAAAAGAGGACCTTGCTCGCCGAGATTTTACTATTAATGCTTTGGCACTAAGCGGGAACGGTGAACTCGTAGACGAGTTCGGCGGCGTCTCTGACTTAAATGCCAAACTTATTCGCAGTGTCGGCGAGCCGGACGAGCGCTTCAAAGAGGATGCGCTACGCATAATGCGTGCGCTCCGCTTCTCCGCGACTCTAAACTTTAACATCGAAGAAAATACCAAACGGAGCATTCATAGGAATAAGTACTTACTTCAAAACATCGCTGCCGAGAGAAAGACAGAGGAACTTTTAAAACTTCTCTGCGGAGTGGGTGAAAGAGTCACAGAAATCTTGATAGAATTTAGAGATGTCTTTGCTGTAATTATTCCTGAAATCGAGCCTTGCTTTGATTTTAATCATCAGAATATTCATCATATTTACGACATTTACGACCATATTGCACATTCGGTTGGCGCATCAGAGCCTCTACCTGATGTAAGGCTTGCACTTCTTCTTCACGACATAGGAAAACCCAAAGTTTTCACTGTGGATGAAAACGGTACTGGCCACACATATAATCATGCAGAGATAAGTTTTGAACTTTCGAAAGAAGCACTTTCACGTCTTAGATTACCTTCAGACTTTTTTAATACAGTTTTAACACTTGTACGCTATCATGATTATCCGGTTCAGCCTGAAAAAAAGATTGTGAGACGAAGATTAAACAAATTCGGTCCTGAAATTTTAGAAAAACTAATGCTCGTGAAAGTGGGCGACAACGCCGCGCATAATATGGAGACCGGTGATTTCTATCCTGAGATTTTAGAGGTACAAAATCTCATTAAAGAAATCTTAGAAGAGGGAGATAGCGGTAAGAACTGTTTCTCTTTAAAAGGTCTCATGATAACTGGAAATGATTTGATAATTTTGGGATATAGTGGACCAAAAGT
>DCGF01000101.1:2967-3274 GCA_002314555.1 Ruminococcaceae bacterium UBA1785
CGTGAGTATATCGATTCATATAAAAGAAGCCTTGTAGGTGAACTTGACAACACCTACATCGTAGATGAGAAGGGCAACAAAAGAAAACTTCAAAAGAAGGATAACTGATGGAAAAGATTCCTGTTATTGCGGTTGTTGGACCTACTGCTTCTGGAAAAACTGGGCTTGCAGTAGAACTCGCAAAGCACTTTGATGCAGAGGTTGTATCCTTTGATTCAATGCAGCTTTATAAGGGCATGGATATAGCGACCGCCAAACCAACTGAAGATGAGATGCAGGGTATACCTCATCACATGATAGACTGCGT
>DCGF01000065.1:0-2542 GCA_002314555.1 Ruminococcaceae bacterium UBA1785
ACCCCAGTTCTTATCAGCATAACCGTATGAACGCTCAGGAATGATGTCATAGATTTCGCCGTCAAGAACGATAGTACCAGAATAGAGAGTCTTCATACCCTCAGCATGCCAGTACATCTCAAAAGCGTTGAGACGTCTCATGAGCCAGCTTGTGCCGTAACCTACGTTCCAAGCAATCTTCTTGTCCATCTTGATGTCCCAAGAGATTGAACCCGCGTCACACATATACTCTGGATGAGCAGCTACTTCGTCTTCTGAAAGAGCTACAGTACCATATGTCTTGTAGTCATCACAATAGCAGTCGCCAGCAGCGATGCTGTATGGAGCATTCTTGTGGCACTTAACGTCCTTCCATGGGAAGAAACGGTGGAGCTGCTTTTTCTTGTCAGCACCCCATGTACCAACGTTAACCATAAGATATGATGGCTTCTTGCCTGCAACCTTGTTTGCTGGAAGCTGACCAAGAACTGGCTGATCCTCAGCAAGAGCTGGGTTACAGATAAAGAACTCAACATAGAAAGGCTTCTCTTCGCCTGTCTTGTGGTTTACAGCTGTAAGTGAATGCCACCACCAGTCGTAGCCCTGTGTTCTAAAGCTACCGCGGAGCATCATTTCGTTACAGTTTTGATCCTTGTAGGAAAAATTCTTTTTAATGCTCATTTTGAATAACCTCCAAATGATTTCTTTTTGAGAACGTCTTATATTATAAAACAAATACGAAATAAAAAAAAGTAGCGCCCGTTTAAAAAAAGGCGCTACTTTTTTGTATAAAATTACATATTAAAGGTATTTAATTGATATTACTTAAATCAATTATTATGACTAAAATTATAGCTGACAAAATGATTAAACATTTTATTAGCCTCAAGCACAATACTTCCAAAGCCCTCATTATTTATAGCGTCAGGTAAAAGTTGTGCCTCAAGGCAGATTCCCATATGAGGGCGTTCTTTCATCTGATTTCCTGTGTAACATACGAAGCAAGGATAGTCAGTTTTCATTATAACTACGCGGTTTTTTGATGGACAACTGAGCTCTGCTTCGTGTACAGTGTCATTCGTGTAAAGGTTATAATCTTTACAATCACTAAAAACGAAGGCATGATCAAAGCCATTTTTCGCTATAACACACTGCGAATCTCCCGATTCTACGGCATCTTTGATACATCTACCCTTTGACAAATCAAAGACCGAATCCCCTACTTTTTCTAAAATTCCAACCGGAGTCAAGTCATCTTTCAAAGGAACGTATTTTGAAGTATCTGCCTTTAAGATATGGTTCTCTATAGTCTCATTACTCGATTCACCATTTAGATTAAAATAGGCATGATTTGTCATATTAAGGATTGTATCCTTTGAGGAGGTTGCTACATAGTTGATTCTAAGTTCGTTATCATTAGTCAAAGTATAGAGAACTCCGACATCAAGGTCACCAGGGTAACCATTAGAGCCATCAGGACTATGATATTTAAATGCCACTGTGTCGGCAAACTGTGTGCCGTCCCAGTCCGCCTGACGGTCAAACTCATGGCCGCCGTGGAGCTGGTTGTCGTTTTCGTTCTTCGGCAAATTATACTCGTTTCCATTAAGAGTAAATTTACCGTGCGAAATACGACCAGCGATACGGCCAATAACTGACGCAGCGTAAGGTGGACGGCAGATCATATTATCCCCGTCAAAGATAATCTCTTTTATAGTGGCGCCCTTTGAATCAAGAACGACTTTCATATCGTCATTTTGTAATATGAATTCCATACTATCTCCTAATAATAAAGGCTGGGACTAATAAAGTTCCAGCCTCAAAATCAATTAGCTAAGCATCTGCTTTGGAATAGCGAAGAGAGCATTAACCGCCTTCTTTGTAGGAGCTTTTACGTTCTCCTTGATGCCTTCCTTAATACCTTCTGTGATGCCCTGTACAAATCCATCTTTAATTGATTTAAGAATTGAGTTTAAAATGTCTTTAAAAAATGCTTTCATTTTCTCTACCTCTTTTTAATTTTTACAAAAAAATATTATAGCACAAAGAATGATTTCTTCAAGAGTTATCACTTCTTTTTGCCCTGTTTTATAGGCAAAGTAAACGAGAAGCTTGTGCCCTTTTCATTTGAGTAATCAAGGTAAAGTGTACCTTCATGTACAGTTATAATATTCTGTGCAATAGAGAGGCCAAGTCCATATCCACCCTTTTCTCTAGCACGTGAGTCATCAACACGATAGAAGCGCTCGAAAAGGTGTGCCTGTTTATCAGAAGGAATAGGGTCTCCTGTATTTGCTACAGTAAACTTAACCTGCTTTTGATTCCCCTCAGCTGTGACAAAGATGTTTCCTTTGTCACTGACATATTTCATCGCGTTATCGATGAGTATCATCATTACCTGCTTTATGCGAGTCTCATCAGCGGTGACATAAATATCAAGTGGGACGTTAGATGTGAGATTTATTCCTCTCTCAAAAGCTAAGGATTCAAATGAGAGTACACAGTCCTCTGCCACATGAGAAAAGTTTATATCTTGGAAATTATATGACTGGTCCACATGTGC
>DCGF01000065.1:2640-6260 GCA_002314555.1 Ruminococcaceae bacterium UBA1785
GTCGTGTCCTTATTAGCCTGCATAATATCCATATTAGCCAATATTACTGTAAGTGGGGTCTTCAGCTCATGAGATGCGTCAGCAACGAATCTATTCTGTGCGTCCCAGGACTTCTCAACAGGCTCTATTGCTTTCTTTGCCATATAGTTTGCAACAAGGAACATTAGACCTAAGATAACAGCTGATACAGCTGCAAATACTCTGAGCAAAAAGATTACTGTTGTAATCTCAGATGTTCTATCAGAGAATGCTATCTTATATCCGTTATCTGTAACTACGGATAAATATCTAAGATTATATGTTGTAAGTATTCCTGTAGACTCCTTATCAGTGCTGATTTCATCAAGTGCATCTTCAACAATAACCGCAGCAGCATCATCTTCTATTTCTGAGTTTATTGAAGTCTCCCAAAAGGCGATATTTTTATTACTATCTACAAAAGCAATAAGCTCTACAGAACTTAATCGTTCCTCATTAAAATCTCGGTCTTTTGGTCCATTAACAGGCAAGTTCTTTGAAAGCTCATCACTTGGGAAAAACGACATGTTTACATCGCCAGCGAGAGAAGCACGAAGAGCTGCTATAGTCTGTGATCTCTCATAATAATAGGTGATAATTGTCAAAGCACAAAAAGCAAAGACAATTACTAAAACTATAGGAATCAAGCTGGAGAGAATGAACTGCTTTTTAAGTTTCTTTAGCAATCAGACACCTCCAGACGATAGCCAACTTTTCTAACAGTTGTAATAGATACTTTTGAACTAATATGTGAAAGTTTCTTTCGAAGGAAAGAAATATATACTTCTACGTTATTATCCTCTGCATCTGAAAGAGCACCCCATACCTTTACGAGCAAATCCTCTTTTGAAACGATAATGTTTGGATTAGACATGAGAATATGAAGAAGATCAAATTCCTTAGGACCCAAATTAATAGAGCTCTTACCACAGGAGACAGTGTAGTTGGAGAGGTTTAGAGTCAAATCCTCAAACTCAAGTTCATCCATGACCACTTCGCCTTGGCGACGCGAAATCGCACGGATACGTGCGAGCAGCTCGCCAGGCACAAACGGCTTTGTCAAGTAGTCGTCCGCACCGCAGTCGAGACCTTTTATTTTATCCGCCGTGTCATCTTTTGCTGTGAGCATGATGACAGGGGTTTGGTTCTTCTCCTCGCGCATCTTGCGGACGATGTCAAAGCCGTTCATCTTTGGAAGCATAACATCCATGACGATAACATCATATACATCACTCATGGCATAGTCATAGCCATCCTCACCGTCGTTTACGATGTCGACAGTGTATCTTTGACTTTTCATTATCTCACCAAGTGCTTCAGCCAAACGAACTTCGTCCTCTACAATAAGAATACGCATAATAACTCCTTAACAAATTAAATGACTAAATCAACTATAAAAGATAAGAGAAATATAATCTTTTAAAAAATATAATCTAAAACACTTAATTATTCCTTAAATTATTATAACCTATTTTTACTCTTGTTTAAATCCATAGTTTTAGGTAAAATTAATACATATTGAAATACGGAGAAATGATAAATGAACGTACTCGAAAGAGCTATCATCTATGCGACTGATAAGCACCAAGGTGTATACAGAAAAGGACGTAAAGTTCCATATATCTTACATCCTCTTGAAGTTGCACAAATAATCTCAACAATGACAGATGACATCGAAGTCATGGCTGCCGGTATTCTTCATGACGTAGTTGAGGATACTGATGGTACTATTGATGAGATTAATGAGAAATTTGGTGACCGCGTAGCAAAACTTGTTGCCACTGAAACTGAGAATAAATATAACCACCTTCCAAAAGAGGAAAGTTGGCAGATGAGAAAAGAGGAATCCCTTGTTGTTCTTCGTAACACAAACGACATGGGCGTTAAGATGCTTTGGCTCGGAGACAAGCTCGCCAACATCCGTTCTCTCTCCTCAGGCTATGCTGAAAAGGGCGAAGATATCTGGCAGCTCTTCCATCAGCATGACCCAGAAAAGCACCTCTGGTATTATAAGTCTATAGCCGAAGCACTCGAACTTGATTTAAATAGAACTGGTGCATATAAGGAGTTCATCCAGCACATAAACTTTATTTGGCCAGGCACATTCACCCTTGATAAAGAGCGTTATAAAGAATTTAAAGAGTACAGTCTTGAGGGCTGTAAACTTATTGGTAAAGGCGCTAAAGGTAGCGTATATCGCTATAACGATGAGATTATCCTTAAAGTATATAATGAGCAGAACACATTTAAGGATATTGAGCGTGAGACATACCTCGCTCGTTCTGCTTTCGTAGCTGGCATCCCAACTGCCATCTCATTTGGTATCGTATCAGTTGGAGAGCGCTATGCATCCGTATTCGAGCTCCTCGAGTCACAGCCTATCTCTGAGCTTATCTCAAAGGATCAGAGCAGAGCTAAATACTATGCAAAGATTATGGCAGACCTTGCTCGTGACATCCACAGCACTGATGCTACAAAGATCAATCTTCCTGATTATAAAGAAGAGATTTTTGCATGGATATCCGGCGGTGTCGCTCACGAGGATGAGGAAGTAACTGAAAAGATTACGAAACTCGTAACTGATCTTCCTGATGTCACCACTATGATTCACGGCGACTTCCACACAGGTAATATCATGATGCAGCAAAACGATCCTTTCCTTATAGATATGGATACTTTGGCTCGCTGTCATCCTATAGCAGAGCTCGCTGGTATCTACATGTTCTACAGAGGCTTTGGAGACTTAGATCCAACCTTCATTGAGAAATTTATGGGCTTCTCATTCGAGACCTGCTCTGAATACTATAACGAGTTCATGAAGAACTATCTTCAGACAGATGACGAGAAGAAGATTAAAGAAGTAACTGATAAAGCTGCTCTCCTCTGCTACACACGCCTCATGCGTCGTGTATATAAGCAGGGACTTGAACTCACAGAAGAAAAAGCAAAGGCTCGTGACCACTACATGGCTAGAATCCGTGAGCTTCTTAAAACTGTTGATACGCTTGAGTTTTAAAGTAAATCAACAAAATTATAATAGTAACTCAAAAAATTAAATTATATAAAATAAAAAAGAGTAGTCAAAACGACTACTCTTTTTTTGGCGGAGAAGAGGTGATTTGAACACCCGCGTACGTCACCGCACCTACTCCCTTAGCAGGGGAGCCCCTTCGGCCTCTTGGGTACTTCTCCAAAAAGTCAAACTCAATATTTATGAAGTTTAAACGCAAGCAATATTATATCTAAACACCAAGGTAAAGTCAACCTAAAACCCACAGTTAAAAACTGTGGGTTTTTCATAAAATTAAAGATTCTGATTAAACAACGTTTTCAACTACTACTTCCTTTTTATTTCCATCTTCCAAAGCTCTCTTTGCTTTAAGAAGCTTCGCTGATGTCTTAATGGCATCACTGCCAATAAGTGAAGTTGCAGAATAAAGTTCTATAGCATTTAATACTCTAATATGCTTTGTAAACTTAATGATGAACTCTTCGCCCTTCTTAGTTCTCTCAATTTTTTCAAGCATAGTAAGAGTGTCTGCCTCATCGAGTACATATGCTTTTGAGATGCTCTTTAGCATGTTATCCCAGATAGGACCGAT
>DCGF01000065.1:6458-7425 GCA_002314555.1 Ruminococcaceae bacterium UBA1785
TTAATGATATTAGTATCATCGATAACAAGCTCACGAGCGAGCACAGAGACGATATTAGAGACATTGAGTTTCTTTCTCTTTTGGTACTTCTTCATTACCTTTTTAAACATCTCTTCGTTGTCAGAGATAGCCACAGTTGAATATGACTTTGTAAATACAACGATTATAGGAACGCCCTTCCACATCTTTGAGATCTTATAAAGATAATTTAAAGACTCCTCAGAAACTCGTTTTGACTGAGCATCGATACAGAACCAAATACAGTGAACAAGCTTACTCAAATTCTTTCTATTAAGTCCATCCTCAGACCAGTTAGAAAGTTCCTTTAAAATCTTCTGCTGACGAAGGAAATTATACTCAAGGCCAACCGTGTCAACCATACGGAACATTACATCCTCACTCTCATAGACTTTCATCTTTTGAGTGATGGCAACACCGTCACCTACTTTGGCCTTCTCTTCGCCGAGTACCGCATTAATAAGCGTACTCTTACCTGCACCGGAAATACCCATTACAAGCACATTAATCTTCTTATCATCAATAAGCTTCATGCCTGCACGCTCAAGTTCTTTTCCAGTCTGCTTGTCAGCCACAAAGTCATTAACTTTGTTAATTCTTTCCGCCGTCTTATCGTAATATTTCTGTCCCATACCATTACCTCTTTAATGAATTAATAGTATTATAGCACATATACTAAACATATGCGCAAAAAAATGAACATATTAACAGCTGTAATAGTTTGATTTACTATCTCCCCAACCACTCGTATCTACGTCGTTTGTGACACAGCCAAATTCAACCTATTACACCACTTAATACTTTGATTTGCATGGAAAAGAATAATACTCAATAATTAAATATATATAAATAAAGAAGATATAAATAAAAAAGATATAAATAAAAAAAAGAAGCCTGCAACTAAAATAGTTACAGGCCTTTGGCGCAGAGGGTGGGATTCGAACCCACG
>DCGF01000065.1:7484-7647 GCA_002314555.1 Ruminococcaceae bacterium UBA1785
CATATTAAGTTGTGCGCTCTTTGGCGCTCGATAATATTAACATAAGTTAAAGGTTATGTCAACGATTTTTAAGAATAAAAAAGCTCCAGTTTTTACTGGAGCTTTTACATTCATATAAGTCGATTAATAGTTAAATTAAAGTTATTTAACGTTCTTAACTATA